>JALCBR010000071.1 GCA_028066245.1 Pirellulales bacterium
GACGGGGACTTCGCCAAAATCCAACTGGTCACGGAGCACACCCAGCAGGTAGCGCCGATATGTCGGCTCGAACAACGAAGGTTCGTTGCACATGAAGACGACCGTCGGCGGCGCAGCGGCGACTTGTGTGGCAAAGAAGATCTTGCCGCGGCGACGCTGACGCACTGGTGGCGGAGTCCGCTCCAACGCCGCCTGGATCAGACGATTGAGCGTGCCGGTCTCCACACGTGTGCGAGCTTGCGCAAAGAGCATCTGAGCGTGGTTAACCAGCTTCTTCACGTTGCGGCCGGTCTTGGCCGTGATGAATGCGATCGGTGCATGCGTCATCCGCGGAAACGTGTCATGAATGTACTGGGCGAACTCGCCGGTGACGGCCTTATCCACCAATAGGTCCCACTTGTTGACCACAAAAATGCACGGTTTGTACTGAGCTTCAATGTATGAGATCAGCTTCTTATCGACTTTGCTGATTTCTTCCGCGGCGTCCAAAAACAACAGCACAACATCCGCGCGGCGGATAGTACGCTCGGCACGCCGCGCGCCGTAGAACTCGATGCTGTTGGCCAAGCTCTTTTCTCGCCGCAGCCCTGGCGTATCGATGGCCATGAACTGTTTGCCATCGAGTTCAAACATCACATCAACGCTATCCCGCGTGGTGCCGGCAACCTCGCTGACGATCATGCGCTCCGTTTTGGCCAGCTCGTTGACGAATGTGCTCTTGCCGGTGTTGCGGCGGCCGACGATGGCCAGTTTCATGACCGGCTCGGCCGAATCGTCCTCGATTTCGTCTTCGCTGGAGAGCACCGCGGCGATCCGCTCCAGCAACAACCACTTGTTGCGATTATGAACGGTACTTGTGGGAATAACTTCTTCGCAGCCAAGTTCATAGACTTCCGCAGCCAGCCGATCAATGCGTTCGGTATCGGCCTTATTAGCGACGAAGATGACCGGTTGGTGTGCTGCACGGAGCCGCTGAGCGACATCGCGATCCAGCGACGTGAGTCCCGCCTGGGCATCAACCACAAACACCAACACAGCAGCTGACTGAATCGCGGCCGTGATCTGTCCTTCAATATCTTCTGTCAGGTTGTCAATATCCTTGATGCCCATGCCGCCGGTATCGACGATGGCGAAGCGACGGTCTTGCTCCTCAATGACGTGGGTCATCCGGTCCCGCGTCACGCCAGGCGTATCTTCCACAATGGCCAAACGCCGACCGGCCAGCCAGTTGAACAGGCTGGACTTGCCCACGTTGGGCCGACCGACGATGGCGACTTGCGGAAGCGGCATGATTGACTGAGGGAGACCTTTACTGGAAAAAGCTTGTGCGCGAGGTCGCTGAGTATGACCAAGGCCTGTTTGAGCCCCCGTTGTTATTCGCGCTTACGCGCGTACCGGAGTGATTGGGAGTCTGCTGCAAAGCTTTAGAAACCCACCGGCCGATTTCGTTCAATGCTATCCATCTTACGCCAAGGGCTGGTTGATCGATATGTCTCCAGCGGGCACAATTCATCTCCCAGCAACAATCCTCGTGGAAGTTGGTCGATGACGGAGCGTTCTGATCTACATCGCGCGGCGATTGCCGCACTGGAAAGCCTGGGACTGGGGGGCGTAAGCCATTTGCCAGCAGTGAAGCCAGTCTCAGGGAACAACAACGTCACACCAGCCAAGCCTGCGTCGGAGACGGCCAAGCGAACAGGCTCTTCTCCACAAGTGGGTTCTTTGCTGCCGCCGGCGGATGTGCCGCAGCTGAGTCTGCCCGAGCGGAACGAAGCCTTGCAAGTTCTCACGGGAGAGGTCTCCGCCTGTACTCGTTGCGATGAGTTAGCCAGGACACGTACCCAGACAGTATTTGGCGTGGGAAACCCACAAGCACGACTGTGCTTTATGGGGGAAGCTCCGGGAGCGGACGAGGATCGACGGGGAGAGCCATTCGTGGGCAGGGCCGGGCAGTTGCTCACCAAGATCATTGAAGCCTGCACGCTTCGCCGGGACGATGTCTACATTCTCAACACGCTCAAATGCCGCCCACCGGGAAACCGCAATCCCTCCGAACAAGAAGCCGCGAACTGCCGAGGGTTTCTCGACCGGCAACTCGAGATTATTCAGCCGGAGTACATCTGCTGCCTGGGAGCGGTCGCAGCCCAAAACCTACTGGGGACAAAACAATCGATTGGCCGGTTACGGGGAAAATTTCATACAGTCCCTGACACAACAATCAATGCGAAAGTGATCTGCACCTATCACCCGGCCTATCTGCTGCGAAATCCCGCAGCCAAGCGGGATGTTTGGATCGATATGCAAATGCTGATGGCAGAGATGGGAATTGAGTTGCCCAAATACGGTTAATTCGTGAGATTCATCCGTATGAGACATGAAGTCTCAGGCTGATTTCTCAGTTGAGCAGCACCGCAACTAATTCAGCATCCTCCCCAACACATCTGCCATCGCGCGTAGCTGCTCTGCCAAGGATTCATACTGTTCCGGCAACAGCGCCTGATCCCCATCAGAAAAAGCCATTTCCGGCTGATTGTGAACTTCAATGTGCACACCGTCCGCGCCTGCAGCGACACCCGCCATGGCACATGCGGGAATCAAGCCAGGCTTTCCGGTTGCATGGCTGGGATCCACAACAACCGGCAAGTGCGAAAGCTGTCGCACCAATGGAACGACCGCGATATCAAACACGTTCCGTGTCGCGGGGTCGAACCCTTTAATACCCCGCTCACACAGAACTACCTGCGCGTTCCCGCGTGAGAGGATGTATTCTGCGCTCATCAATAGATCTTTGACCGTTGCGCTCATGCCACGCTTCAGTAGCACAGGCTTGTTCGCCTGCCCCACTTCCGTGAGCAGGTTGAAGTTCTGCATGTTTCGCGCGCCAATCTGAAACATGTCCGCATACTCGGCCACCAGCGGAACCTGGCGAGGATCCATAACTTCCGTCACCACAGGCATGCCATGTTTCTTGCCGACATCCCGCAGCAGCTTGAGTCCGGATTCGCCTAGGCCTTGAAAGGAATAGGGGCTGGTTCGCGGTTTGAAGGCTCCTCCGCGAAGCAAACCCGCCCCGGACTTCTTCACAGACGTGGCAATAGCGTCCAGTTGTTCTTCACTCTCAATAGCACATGGTCCCGCAATCATTCCGATGTGCCCGCCGCCGAACTTGACGCCACCCACGTCAATGACGCTCGGTTCTGGGTGCGCTTCAGAGCTTGCCAGTTTGAAGGGCGGCAAGATGGGAACCACTTCGGCAACGCCCTGAATGGCGGAGAGCGGCTCGGACTGTAACTTCTCCTCGTCCCCAATCACACCCACAATGGTCCGGTGCGAACCACGGCTGAGATGCGCCTGAAATCCCAAAGACTCGACTCTACCAATCACGTGCTGGATTTGATCTTCCGTAGCGCCGGCGACAAGAACAATGATCATCTGAGAACCTCTCTCTGGTAACGTCTGCGACAAACGCCGGAACGAATCTTGGGGGGCGAGTAAACGGCGAGTATATCAACGCGATTGCGCGTCTTCTAGCGAACGGGTGGACCGGCGGGCTCAATCCACGTCGTCTAGTCGCGCGATAACTCGTTGAATCAAACGCTGCAAGCCCTCTCCCGTGACAGCAGAAATCACGAGAACCTCACGGCCTGTTTCCTCTGCAAGCAAGGATTGAACAGCTTTCGCATCGGGAAGTTCGCCTTTGGAAACGGCGATGATTTCCGGTCGCTGCGATAACGCCGGATCGTGCAGCCTGACCTCTTCACGGATCGCTGTGTAGTTGTCCAGCGGATCACCACCATCTGTCGGCATCGGCTCAACTAAGTGCACCAGCACACGCGTGCGTTCAACATGTTTCAAGAACTCATGCCCCAGCCCGATGCCCGAATGAGCTCCCTCGATCAAGCCTGGGATATCCGCCATCACAAAACTGCGATCCATATCCACCTGCACCATGCCCAAGTTGGGGTGTTTGGTGGTGAAGGGGTAATCGGCAATCTCCGGACGTGCACGCGACAACCGACTGAGAAGAGTACTCTTGCCGGCGTTGGGCTTCCCCAGCAATCCAACATCGGCAATGACTTTCAGCTCGAGTCGGATTTGACGAACTTCACCGGCTTCGCCGGGTGTCGCTGCCCGCGGAGCCTGATTGGTGGCTGATTTGAAACGAGCGTTTCCCTTGCCACCGCCACCCCCTTGGGCGATGACGACTTCCTCACCAGGTGTGGACATATCCTTGAGCAGATTGCCGTGTTGGGCATCAAGGACCATGGTACCCGGCGGAACCCGGAGGATGATGTCTTCACCTGATTTGCCGTGCCGATTGGATCCCTGTCCATGAGAGCCGCGTTTGGCTTTCCAAATATGCTTCTGCGTCAGGCTCGCCAGACTGTCCACGCCCGGCTCTGCTTGAATAATGATGCTGCCGCCGTCTCCCCCATCTCCGCCATCGGGACCACCACGAGGAACGTACTTCTCCCGGCGGAAGCTGACGCACCCATCACCCCCCCTGCCTGCTTCAACGCCAATTTCTACTCGGTCAACAAACACGCGTGACGCTTAAGCAAAGTAAGCCCCTTAGAGACAGACGGTAAGATTGCTCATAGCGCAAAAAAGAAGATGGCCGATCGACCATCCTGACCCGAGGGATAAAGCCTCCCACGGTCTTGCACTCTAATTCACTGGTAAAGCCAAGCGGCACACTCTAACAGCGGCCGGCCTAATTCCGTTCTGGCACCACGCTCACGCGACGACCTTTACGATCGAACTTCACAAATCCCTCGCGAAGGGCGAAGAGCGTAAAGTCCGTTCCCTGGCCAACACCAGCGCCAGGAATGAACGAATTGCCAACTTGGCGGATGATGATGTTCCCCGGACGGACCTCTTCTCCGCCGTACTTCTTCACACCGCGCCGCTGAGCGTTGGAGTCGCGGCCATTCCGGCTGGAGCCTTGTCCCTTTTTATGTGCCATGATCGTACCTGCGCTGATCGCGAGAACTAAAACTCGCGGAGTTTCTTTGCTTTCTGTGAGACAAACTTGCCAACCCAGAACTGAAATGATTCTCCGCCCAACCATCGCCAGCAGAAAATCAGCCTCTGGAGCTCCCGGAAAGGACTGTTAGAAAGATTGGCTGCTTAGATTCTTCGGTTTGAAGTTCCGAATTCTACTGATAAATCCAGCGATATTCAACGCCATCCCCGTCCCCCAAGCGGACTTCCTTAGAGTGCTCATGGAATTCATCGCCTGGGCGACTGAAGTTAATTTGGAGAGTCTTGTAAACGTACTCCCACTTCTTGCCGTCACCCTCAGGTTTGTCGACAGCCTCCATCTTGTAGGCGTTAGTCAGGCCGTGCACGAAGATTGAGAATTCATCAGTTGTTGGGTCGACATCCTCCCACAACGCACATCCCCAAACCTCATCCCCTGATTGGCCAGCTGGGGCAATCTCCTGCTCAGACATTGAGACACTATCCTTGGGCTTTCGCTTGGGATCCTCACGCTCGCTGATAGGCCCCATGGCGACCGGTACCAACTGATCCTTGTAGGATTTATCCAGGTCTTTGAGGTGCAATACGAACTTGGGTGTGAACGTGACGGGCTGGTCACTGACATTTTTCACGTGATACCACAAATACCAGACCAGCTTGCGATCAAACTTGCCGTTGGGATTGGGAACATCAATCCACATCATCCGGCAGGGTTTGATCGTTAGCTCGAGAGCCCAGACGTCGCAGGTTAACTTGACGTTCTTGGCTCGGTTGTCAGACCAGGCGCGGACACCATATTCCTGGTCTTTGTTGAGGATCTGAATCAAATCCTCACGCGTGACCTTTTCCTCTTCCTGAATGTCTGCCGGAAACGTGTATTCCACGCCGGCGGCCAGCCGGCGGAAACCTTCAACGTGCTCTTGCTCCGTGCGGTTTGTCAGCGCGGTATGCTGAGCGGGAGCGGAACTTGGCCCCACGACCAAAGCCACGACGGCGGCCAACAAGAGAAGCACAGATAAGCGCCACATGGTGCCAATGCGCATGAGAAGCCTTTTTGCGGGTACAGGAGGAATCCGCCGAAGCGTCCGTGCCGCGGGATCAGGCGACCAAGAGATGGGAAAAGACCGGAAGGTCAGCTTAGCAGTATAGTTAGGCCGTTCCCGCCCGGTCAAGCAATTGCCTCCGGAGAAGCAGGGAACTGCTCGCTGCGGAGCACGGTCAGCCTTGGGTCAAGGCAGGATGACCGGCAAAACCTGACTGTTTGGAACCTGGCAACGTCCCGTTGTCCTGCTCCAGTCGGTTAGGGATGACGGTTGAGCTGAAGACCGAGCTCTAACCCGTCAAGATACACATTCGTTGCCGGGCGCGTATCAAGTAAGCCGAAGGGAAATTCGCTGTCGAGCCTGGTCGGCGGGGTCACAAATCCCTGGTCCCAGTTGATCGGTCGAAAGTACTGGTGCGGCTGTGTCCGGTAAACCGGAGTTGCTCGAAACCGCCAACGAGTTGGTTGGTAGACTGGCTGCCAAGACTCGAACGACTCGTAGGAGTCAGGCACAGCTGAATCGCCGGAATATCCCTCCACATAGCCGCGGGCTTCTATGCGCAGTTCATGGGCCATCTGACGGAGTTTGTCCGCTTGGGCGAAGAGGTTTTTCCGCTCCATCAGGTTGGCGGAATGCTCCATCTCCTCAGCCGTACTTCGCAGAACATCAATGGCGAATTGGTGGGTGTCGGCCTCGTTCATCGCCGCTGGCGGCTCAGCCTCGGGCTGCGAAAAGCCTTGCACAGTGCGGGCCTTATCAGAAAGTTCGCTGTGGACCAACGTGGCGGGAGACTGCGACCTTGGATGAGTGAACTGCTCGGAAAATGCAGCTTGCTGAGAGTCTTCGGGAGTGGGCCCAAAGTATTGTCGCGTAGAGGGGTCACCCGTTCTCGTATGTAGCGATTCCAATTTGCGAATCTGTTCGACAAAGCTGTATTGCGAGTCCAACTCCTGATTGTTGCTTTGCTGCTCACCGGAATCTTTGAAGACCGTCCCCTCCAATGCACTCTGCTGAGCCATGAAGATGGGCAGCAGTTCGGCTGCGGCTTCGCCCTCTTGTAGATTAAGCGCCTGGTTGACTGACGGCTGGTTCTTCAACGGATTAGTCATAGGCAACAAGTCCGTTGCGCTGACCTGGCTGATCTCTGCGGCCTTTGGATCAAACTGTTCCGGATTCGTGGTGAGCGGTGTTCTCGACGCACTGGGCGTCTGTGTCACATACGCGTTCTGGTCAGCAACCGGCAACATACCCGAGTCAGAGGAAAAGACGCTTGGCATGCTCACGTGAGCTTGCGGTGTCGTCCGGCGACTCGACGTGTTTGTCATTGTTGCCGTTGATTCATTGGCGATCTCGCCTGCTGGGTGCGCGCTCGTGCTAGCCACCAGAATCGCCTCGTGCGGCTGGCAGACAACCTCTGCTCTCGGCGTCGAGTAGGGCCCGAACTCGGCAACCGCTCGCTGCGATGCTTTCTTCGCCTGAAGCTGTTGCACGGTAGCAGGAGCGCTAGCTTGGAGGAAGGCTTTCACATCCGGCCGTGAAGACGGTGAGTCCTGTGCCGGCGGCAAGCTTTCCATCGCCCGGCTAAGTGCCGCCTGGTCGGCAGAGGACTGCAGCGAAGTGTGCTGGGCAGCCCCGTCAGCAGCCGAGGGGGGCGCGACCAGTGGAGCATCACTCTCGCCCTGACTTTGCCGGGCTACGGCCGTGGAAATCGACAGGAAAAAAGAAGAAAAAGCAATCGCGAGCGTAGCTGCTTGCCGTCGAGCGATCATCCATTCCTCCGTGCGTGGCGATTCAAGCCACGGATGCGAACTGGGCCTGCGTGCGAACCCCTTAGTCATACGAGTGAGCGGCGGATTATAGCGCCGCCTGCACGATGCAAAAAACCCCAGTCCACCGACCGTGCCAGCAACGCTATCGGAAGCAAGACAAGAAGCGAAGCAGTCGTTTTCGCTGATCGGTTGGGCAACGACAGTCAACTGACTCAAATGCCACGGCACTCGCCAAGTCCGGCATACAGTTTACGCCAGCATAATTCTGGCGTGGGGCAACTCCGGCGGCTAAGCTCACGCCAGCGGCTCAATATTCTTCGAATTGCCTCCAACGAGATCGAACCATGGTCCGCATGAGCGCTACTCTGTTTGCTTCCGTCGCGATACTTCTTTTCGCACTGCCCGCAAGCGCGATGTGCCAAACGCTGCCGCAGTCTGCGGAAGAAGCCGCAAGCGTTGTCTCGCCGCGATTCCACATTTCATTGCCGGCATCACTTGATGCACGACCACTGAACGGGCGTCTGCTGTTGCTACTTTCCACACGAGAGCGAGGCGAGCCGCGATTTCAAATCACGGACGATCCGAACACGCAACAAGCGTTTGGAATTAATGTGGATGACTGGAGGCCTGGCACAGCACAGACGATTGGCGGCGACGTGTTGGGCTACCCAGTGAAGTCCATGGACCAACTGCCGGCAGGCAAGTATCGCGTGCAGGCATTGTTACACAAGTACGAAACCTTCCACCGCGGCGATGGCCACACCGTCAAACTGCCAATGGATCGAGGTGAAGGTCAACAGTGGAACCGCGCGCCGGGCAACCTGTACAACACGCCTGTGGAGGTGGAAATCAAACCGGCCGGCAATACTGCGCCCTTTGAGATCACGTTGGATCAGGTGATTCCACCGATTCCCGATCCACCGGAGACCAAATACATCAAGCACATCAAAATCCAAAGCAAACTGTTGAGTGAGTTTTGGGGCCGGCCCATGTATCTGGGAGCGCATGTGTTGCTGCCTGAAGGCTTTGATGAGCACCCTGATGCTCGTTATCCGATCATGATCAATCATGGGCATTTTCCGTATGACTTCACCGGGTTTCGTCCAGAACCGCCCGACCCGAACCTGGAGTCGGACTACAACGGACGGTTTGGCTTGGAAGGCTATAACCGTATTCAGCAGGAGCATGCACATGGGTTTTACAAGCAATGGACCGGACCAGATTTCCCCCGCGTCTTGATCGTGGAGATCCAACACGCAAACCCGTATTACGATGACTCGTATGCGGTTAACTCCGAGAACTTGGGCCCATACGGCGATGCGATCACTTACGAGTTGATCCCGCATATCCAGAAGGAGTTTCGCGGGCTGGGTACCGGCTGGTCGCGATTTCTCTACGGCGGCTCCACCGGTGGCTGGGAAGCGCTGGCCGTGCAAGTCCTTTATCCTGACGAATACAATGGTTGCTACGCGGCCTGCCCGGACCCCATCGATTTCCGCGCGTACACAGTGGTTAATATTTACGAAGACAAGAACGCCTACTACGAGGAAGGGACGTTCCTTCGTATTCCGCGGCCTGGCAAGCGAGACTATTTGGGCGAACTGACGTCAACGCTGGAATCTATGAACCACAGGGAACTGGTGCTCGGCGACAACAGCCGCTCTGGCGGACAATGGGATATTTGGCAAGCCGTCTATTCGCCCGTGGGTGAAGACGGTTATCCCCAGCCCATCTGGGATAAACGCACTGGCGAGATCGATCATGAAGTTGCCGAGTTCTGGCGGGAGAACTATGACCTGACACACATCATGCAGCGCGATTGGAAAACCCTGGGGCCCAAGCTGCAAGGCAAGGTCAACATCTACGTTGGCGATATGGACAACTATTATCTCAACAACGCTGTGTACCTCACCGAAGAGTTTCTCAAACAAGCAGACCCACCGTTTGAAGGCGTCATCGATTACGGCGACCGGGCTGAGCATTGCTGGAATGGCGACCACACTCGCCCCAATGCCATCAGCCGCCTACGCTATCACCAGATGTTCATTCCATTGGCGGTTGAGAGGATTCTGAAGACGGCACCTGAAGGAGCGGACGTGGAGAGCTGGCGGTATTGAGACGAAGTTCTCATGAACAGCTAAGCTCACACAGTTAGAAAACGAGGAAGCCTGGGAAACAACTGACTAGCTCTCATTGTCTTGCAGTGGTCGGTTGTAGATGACGGGCATTTGCCCTTTCCACTTGCTCCAAGTGGCATCGTCAGTGATCAAATCGGCCATGAAATGGGCGACGTTGATCCGGCTCGTCTTGCCGGGATTGAAAATGGCACTTCGCGTTGGCGAACAGTGCAGGTCGTACGTGGTCACCGTTGTCTCATTCGTCAAACTATCCGGCCGGACCACGCACCACTCGACGGCTCCACTGTCCTCGGCAAACTCAGTCCGCAAGTAGTCCGCCGCTTTCTCGTTATCAACATGCGGAGGCAGTAAAAGTCTCACTAGTCCAATGACCATGCGCTGGGCAAAGCCAACCGGCTCAATCAAACTACGGTTGCTGTTGCCGGCGGTGTTCATGAGTACAAACTTGGCAGGCTTGTCTTTTGGGCTTGCTTGAACCGTACGGCACAAACGGCGAATGGAATCAGTCACAAGCCGGCGGGGATGACCATACACTCCTTTGAAGGTGAGGTTGTGGCCAAGACAGCACGCGATCGAACTGCAATCCATGACATGTTGAGCGACTTCAGCATCGGTGAAATCCAAAACCGTTCCCTCGACGACCGACAAGTCAGGATGGTCCAGAAGCTCCGGGGGCAACCTGTCGGCCGCGCGCACGATGGCGCGAACTTTCTGACCACGGTTGAGCAATTGCTCGGCAAGTAACTTTCCCGTTGCTCCGGATGCCCCAGCCAGAAGAGTCGTCATGTCTATCCCGTTTCTTTGGAGTTTACACCGCCGGTTGATCGCCATCTCTGCGAATGTTTCGATACGGCCCATGAAACACTCCTGATGAATAAACAGAACATTAACAGGGCTTCACTGAAGAACAAGTTTCGCCGGATGGCTCAGCCAGTCGGCGAGTGATTGGCTGCGCAGCAACTAGATGCCCACGGTCTGCTTGGCTGCCGGTTTCAACAACGACACGGCATGTGTACGATGGCTGACATGGACGAGAACGCACTCAAACTTTGGGCCGAAGCGCTGCAACGGGGCGAGCTGTCATTGCCGGATTTCCTGGCACGTGTGAACCACAACGGCGTGGCTGCCACTCAGGACGCCACGCTGGATATGGATCGCCAGCGGCGTTGCGGCTTTCCCGAAGTGGTTTTTGGCCAAGGCAAATCGCCGGAATCAGTAGTGGAGATCATCCATAGTCTGCATCAGTCCGGAGTTGTCGCCTTGGTGACGCGCGTCTCTGCGGAGCAAGCAGAACTTGTCGCCGCGAACTTCTCTCAGGCCACGCATAACGTCATCGCGCGAACGCTGGTCGTCCCGCCGGAGGGAAACCGCAGAGATGAGAGATATTCGGGGGGACGTGTGAGCGTGATCTCCGCCGGCACCAGTGATCGTCCGATGGCGGAAGAAGCTTGGGAAACGGCCAACTGGATGGGCGTGCAGGCAACACTGCTGCAGGATCTGGGCGTCGCTGGACCTCAGCGAATTTTGGATCATGTCTCAACGCTACGAGAAGCGGACGCGGTTGTCGTTACAGCCGGGATGGAGGGAGCCCTTCCCAGCGTCGTGGCTGGGCATGTCGCTTGCCCGGTGATTGCCGTCCCCACCAGCGTTGGCTACGGAGCGAGTTTTGGCGGTGTGGCGGCACTCCTAGGGATGCTCAACAGTTGCGCGGCAAACGTTGCCGTCGTGAACATTGATGCCGGCTTTAAGGGAGGCTATCTGGCTGGCATGATTGCCAGCCGCGCAGCCGCAGCTCGAGAGATAGCCAACATGGCCCACACCGGAACGATAACGCCTGCCAACGCCAGCGACGGGTGACGCGCCGGAACTCTGAGCGTGCCTGTTAGAGCCCTTGTCCGATTGCTGTTCCGCTCGCCCAACAAACGCTGTCAAGTCGTCCCGCGATGGGGTGCTCTCCGCCCTGCCTTCACGCGTACGGGCGAAATTGACATTGGTCAAATTTGAGGGGTGTTTCGTGCCGCCCTGCGCGCTGCCGAGCGCCATAGGAGGTTGACGGTTAACAGGCTACTGAACGTAACGTCAAGGTTGCCGGTGATGTTGTCGGTCCCGTTGCTGGTCCATTGCAGGGGTGTGAAGCGTTTGCTCCACCCCCCTGGAGGATGGAAAAATTTGACCAATGTCAATTTCGCCCGTACGCCTGAGAGCAGGACGTGCGGGAAACGCCGCGACAATTTAATCACGCATCTGTGAAGCGATGAGCTGCCGACAGACAGAGCAACAATCAAGAGGGTGTTAGTTGTCTTCTCCGACTGGTTCCACTGTGGCATGCATCGACCCTTTGCAATCGGCGCTTAGTTTGTCTCGGCCGAAGGCCAGCACTTGATCACGCTTGAATTCCGCGTGCTCTCTGGCCGTTGTAAACACGACGGCCTTGCCGGCGGTATCCACGGTGTCGGCTAGCTGAAAGCCCTTTTCCTCCGGATGGCCAAAGAGCTGCTTAAGCATGCGAATCACGTAGTCGTAAGAGTGTTCATCACTATCCCACAGGACGACGTGGTAGCGAGGTTGGCGTTTCCGTCGCGGCTCGCTGTGTTGAGGCCGGGGTTTGGTGGTCGTCACAACGGCGTTCGAGAATTCGTCCATAGCTTTTGATCGACAGATTGTTGAAGATTGCGCTACCACTAGACTGACAGCAGATCACAATCGCCGCATTCTTGCGGGACCTGCCAGCAAAGAACAGCTTCCACTCGTGCAGTCAGTCAGTGAACAGGACGGCTGAACCAATAGTACGTGCCTGTTCTTGGCATTATATTGCCGAATCAGCGGCTGTGAGCAAAATTCGCTCCAGCTTCCCTCACGGTTCGCTACTCATTCCCTTAGTCATTCTGGAAATGGCGAGCCTGCCGTAGCACAAAGCCAGAGATCGCGACGTCGTGCAAGCCACCAAAAACACCGATCGACTGATCATCTGCGGGCGATCATTGCATCGCGAAAGACAACTTGAAAGCGAGCCAAAGTCATGACGATTGATCAAATCTTGGAAGCAAACGCTGACAAATATGAAGAAGAACTTTGTGAGTTACTGCGGATTCCCAGCGTGAGCGCGGACTCCACTCACGCTCCGGACGTGCGCAAGGCGGCAAAGTGGGTCGCCGATCAGTTCACGCGGCTCGATTTTCCCACAGAGATTGTCGAGACGGCCGGCCATCCCATTGTGCTGGCATCTTCTCCGCCAGTTGAAGGCGCACCGACAGTTCTGGTCTATGGCCACTACGATGTTCAGCCGCCTGACCCGTTGGAGGAATGGATCTCCCCGCCATTTGAGCCAACGCGCCGCAACGGCAACATCTACGCCCGGGGGGCGACCGACGACAAGGGCCAAATGCTCACCCACATCAAGAGCGCTGAAGCCTGGATGGCCGTTGAGGGCAAGCTACCGGTCAACGTCAAATACATCATTGAAGGCGAGGAGGAAGTGGGGAGCGCGCATCTGGAGCAATTCATCGCCGACAACAAACAGCGGCTTGCGTGTGATTGCGTGGTGGTCAGCGATAGCTCACAGTTTGCCGCCGGCCAACCAGCCATCACGTACGGACTTAAAGGCATTGCCTATTTCGAGCTCCGCCTGCACGGTCCCAAACAAGACCTGCACTCGGGAACGTTTGGCGGCGCGGTGACAAATCCCGCTAACACGCTTTGCAAAATGCTTGCCGCCCTCAGCGATGAGGATGGCCGCGTCCAGCTTGAAGGCTTTTATGATGATGTGACCCCGCTTTCAGAGAATGAACGAGCTCAGTTCGCTGAGTTGCCATTTTCCGATGAGACGTTCATGACACAGCTGGGCATTGACGGAGTCACCGGCGAGTCCGGCTACTCGACACTGGAACGACGCTGGGCTCGGCCAACGTATGACATCAACGGGCTCTGGAGTGGATACCAAGGCGAAGGCGCCAAGACGGTGCTTCCCGCCAGGGCCGGTGCAAAGCTGAGTTTTCGTTTAGTCCCCAACCAGGAGCCGGCCAAGATCGCGGCCGCGTTGAGGGCGAAGATTGAAGAGCTTTGCCCACCTGGCATCAATTGGGAACTCAAGGAGTTCCACTCCGCCCACGGCGTGGTCGTTTCGTTGGATAGCCCCTATATGAAGGCCGCCGCGCTAGCGATTGAAGCCGGGTTTGGCCGAGCGCCAGTCTTCATTCGCGAGGGTGGTTCTATCCCTGTCGTTAATACGTTCAAAGAGATCCTCGGCGTTGACACTCTACTGTTGGGATGGGGGTTGGACGACGACAACACGCACAGTCCCAATGAGAAGTTCAGCTTGGCCGATTTCCATCGCGGAATCAAAGCTAGCGCCCACCTGTGGCAAGAACTCGCAAAAATCTGACGGCTACGGTAATGCCGTCACCTTGGCCGGATCGCGTTGTTCGTCAGTTGTCAATGTTGGCTGACTGATCGCGTTACGGGATCTCCGTCACTCCAGTACAGATGAACCGCTATGCTTCCCGTTTCCGAAGCGCAAGTCGCTGTGTTGCAATGCGTCTCGCCCGCGGCGAGCGTTTCCATGCCAATTACCGACGCGCAAGGATTATCGCTGTCGGCAGACATCGCCAGCACGCTTGACTCTCCACCCTATGACAAGTCGATGATGGATGGCTTTGCCGTGATGTCAGCCGACATCCTTGGCAAACCAAGCGATGATCCCATTGAACTGACTGTACAGGAAGAGATCATGGCGGGGCAGGTGCCTCGGTCTCCGCTAGCGCCAGGGTGTGCCACCCGAATCATGACTGGCGCGCCACTTCCTGAAGCTGCCGACGCAGTCGTCATGCTTGAAGAGTCCGCAGCGGGTGAACCGCGCGATGGGACGACATACGTCCAACTTCGCCCGCAGAACTTCCGCAAGGGACAGAACATTCTTCCACGTGGCGCAAGCATGAAAGTGGGCGATACGGTGCTCCGTCAGGGTGATGCTCTCACTCCCGCGGTGATTGGCCTGTTAGCAGAGATGGGCTTTGACAAAGTGGATGTTTGTCCGCCTCCCCGTGTGGCCGCGCTGTCAACAGGCGACGAACTTGTCGATTTCACGGCTCAGCCAGCAGCGGGGCAGATTCGCAATTCCAACGGTCCGATGCTTGCGGCGCAGATCCGAGCCGCCCGCGCGATTCCCATAGAACTCGGGATTGCCCGAGACAATGAGTCCGCATTGCGAAATGCTATTTCGCGCGGGATCAAGGCAGATATCCTGTTACTTTCCGGTGGAGTCTCCGCAGGCGACCTCGACCTCGTTCCCGGCGTTCTTCAGTCTTTGGGCGTTCGCCAAGTCTTTCATAAAGTGTTTCTCAAACCGGGAAAGCCGCTGTGGTTTGGCGTTCGCGACTCTGACGCGGATCGCTCGAATCCGACGTTAGTTTTCGGACTACCGGGAAATCCGGTTAGCAGTTTCGTCTGCTTTGAGCTCTTTGTTCGGCCTGCAATTCGAAAGCTGATGGGGCGTAGAGCGCTGCATCGCCAGATGCTTTCTTTCCCGCTGGCAGAAGCATACACGTATCGCGGCGGGCGACCGGTCTACTTACCCGCAGTGACGGAAGAATCGGAAGAAGGACCGTGTGTCCGTGTGCTGGCATGGCGAGGTTCCGCCGATCTACGTCGCCTGGCTGAAGCGAATGCACTCATTCAGCTCTCCCAGGAAGCGCGAGAGTACGCAAGCGGAGACTCTGTTCCGGTGCTGTCACTCTTTGAAGACTGATTGGCATATGCACTCGGTCAAGTGCGAGTATGAAATCTGTCCTTCGGCTCACAATGCGCATCCTGGCAACCACGGCCGCCAAAGTCGTCTGGGCAAAAGCCGAGCCAAGGCTTAATCTGAGCGCTAAAGCGCAACAAATGCCTATTGGATGGCTTTTGAATCTCTCACGTTGATCCATGAGCGTGCCGACTCGTAACTCGCCAAGGCGCAAATCCAAGTTCAAGCCCCAAGCTGGCTCAGCTAACCAAGCGTCACCCACCACCAACTCCGACGCGCGGTCGGATGGTTTTCTTAGGCGCTGGACACGCTCACCACTAAGACTGGGGCTGATTAGCGCTGTTTTGCTCTTCTTGGCACTGCCGCCGGCGGGAATCTGGCCGTTGGCATGGGTTGCTCCGCTGGGGTGGTTGTGGCTGATTCGCTGGCCGCTACTGACATCATGGAGCATGGAAGGTAACCCCAAGCCTGGGGGGGGTACAGACGTGCGACGAACGCGTCGGACAAGGTTCGTCGCCTTCTGGCGTCGCCCGTACCCGGCCATCTGGCTTTCTGGATTCGCCTTCTGGATGGGAGCTCTTCACTGGCTGCGACTTCCCCACTGGGGAACGAGTGTCGGCTGGGTGGCACTGTGCTTCTATTTTGCGTTCTACATCCCGCTTTTTGTCGGGCTCAGCCGTGTGCTGGTCCACCGGCTCCATATTTCCATGATCCTGGCGTCGCCTACGGTTTGGACTGCCATGGAGTTCATCCGCGCCTACATGCTGACGGGATTTTCTATGGCTGAGTTGGGACATAGCCAATACCGATGGAGCTGGCTGATTCAAATCGCGGATATTGGCGGCTCGTTTGCAGTCAGTTTTGTCGTCATGCTGGGCACCGCTTGCGTTGCACGGATGCTGCCGATGAACGACAACGAGAAAGACTCAGCAAGCACGTCCGGATTTTGCAGATGGCCGATCATTCCGGTCGCCGCAGTACTGGCGAGCGTTCTCGCCTACGGGGCTTGGCGTACGGGACAGTCCTCTGCCGAAGAGCAACGTTCACTCCGCGTTGCTCTGATTCAATCGTCCTTCGACACGGAATTTCGCGTGATCGAAGGACGCGACAAAAAGATCATGGGCACATACAAGCGCTTGTCGCTTCAGGCGGTCCAACAATCTAAGGAGCCAATTGATCTGCTTGTTTGGCCGGAATCGATGTTCCGCAGCCCCATGGTGACAGCGGAGACGGACGTCGCAATGCCTGCGGACTGGAAAGAGTCGCCAGAGTCATTTTGGCGGGCCTTGGAAGCTCAACAGACTGAATTCTTGGAGCAGCTTACCGATATTCGCCTTTCCGCCAATGCGACGGGATTTCTCACCGGTGTCGGCCGTGCACACTACACGAAATCGGGCGTTCAACGATTCAATTCGGCCGTTTTTGCCGCGGAAACGAACATCGCCCCGGAAACGTATGACAAAATGCATGCGGTCCCTTTTGGCGAGTATATTCCTCTGGCTCGCTACGTTCCCTGGGTCTACGACATCACACCGCTGCAAGGCGGCATCGAAGAAGGGGCCAATCCCAAGCTGTTCAGAATTGGGGATACGACATTTTCACCCAGCATTTGTTTTGAAAGCATCCAGTCTCACCACATCCGGGACGCCGTGGTCCAGCTACGCGAGACCGTTGGTGATCCCGACTTCTTAGTCAACGTTACCAATGACGGCTGGTTCTGGGGCTCCAGCGAGCTTGATCTGCATTTGATCTGTGGAGTGTTTCGAGCGATCGAAGTCCGCAAGCCGTTTCTCGTGGCGGCGAACACCGGGATTTCAGCTGTGATTGACGGAAACGGTAATGTTCTGGAGCAGGGCCCTAAACGCGGAAACGCCGTGCTGGTGCGGGACGTTGCCCCCGACCCCAGAACCAGCTCGTATCTGGATTACGGGCCTTGGTTTGGGTGGCTGTGCCTGGCGGTGACTGCCCTGGCAGCCGGAGTGGGACTCAAGGACCGTTTCCAACGACGAAGTTGATCCCAGCCCATGGCGCTTCTGGCAGAGTTTGTCGGTCGCAAAATTGGCGTAAACGGTACGGCCGGAAACAGCTCCACAGGTTGAGATTTCCGTCGTCCGTTTCGTGCGTCAGAAGCCGAGAAATACTCGTAATTTGTGGCAAAAGCCAGCCGCGAATTTGATTGACACCCCAATTTTTGGCTGCCTATACTGAGGCGAGTCATATCTCCACTTTGTCTGCGGAAATCTCCGGGCGGTCAATTCGCCTTCCGCGGATGGTTTCAACGTTGCCACATCGCTCGACGCTGCTTGACTCCGCTCCGTCGAGTCCTCTCAGTCACATATTCCGACAGCAGTCACTAGAAGGTTTCAAAATGAACTTTGTCGGCAAGATCTTGGTCTTTTTGATCTTTCTCGCGAGCACGGTATTCATGACCGGAACGTTCATGGTCTTCGCGACGCAAAAGAACTGGCGGGAGGCGGTTGTCGATCCTCAAAACGGACTCAAGACGCAGGTCGCGAATCAAGCAGCCACCATTTCGGACTTGAACCGACAGGTCACCGACTTGAATGAGCGAGCCGCCTTGCAGCGAGCCGAACTCAGGCAGTGGTTGGCCGCTAGCCAGTCACGCGCTGCCGATAACCAGAAAAACTACGATGAGCAACGAGAACTGGCGCAAACCCTGCAGAATGACCAACGTAATAACGTAGCGGAAATCAAAGAACTCAATGAGCGACTCGCCGTCAATGACGAAGAACTCAAGCAGGTGCGTGACGCTTGGAATAAAGCTCAGAAAGAACGTGACGCGGCAGAAGCTGTTGTGGCGACTTTGGAAGACAGCGTAGCCCAAACAACTCGTCAAGTTGAATTACTGCAGGAACGCAACGCACAATTGGCGACCGATCTCAACTTGCACCGCAAAGCACTGGCAGACAATGATCTTCAACTGGACGGTGAGATCAAGGTTGAAGGCGTGATCACCAAAATTGACGAGCAGAACTTTGTCCAGTTGTCTATCGGTTCCGATGATGGGTTGCAGCCCGGCAAAGTGCTGGATGTCTATCGCTATTCAGATTCAGCCAGTGAACCCAAGTGGCTGGGTAAAGTTGAAGTTCGGAAGCTCGAATCTGATCAAGCGGTGGCCCATGTCATTCCTGAGTTTCGTCAGGGTCGGTTGCAGGTTGGTGATCGCGTTGCAACACTCGCCCTACCGTAGGTAGCATTCCATACTTCGTCGCCTGCAAGATCTCACCATCGATCACTGTCCATAGATTGTCAGTCCAAGAGAGAAATTCATGTCGCAGCCATTTGGTCAGCAAGGATTTGGAGATCAGCCTGGACCCATGCAAGGCATGCAAGGTGTGGTGGTCCCAAAACCCAAGTCAGACATTTACACCGCCATGCTTGGGTTGGCGCTGCTGTTCGTCTTGATTGCCATCATTATGCTGGCCGTGGTGATGAACGCTTACGGCTGGGATTACTCGGCCGCCGAGACCCGGCTCTCCGCAACGGTAGACGCTGTTGGCTCCGTTCACGCGAACACGGCCGGTTGGTTGGCTTAGGATCGATGATCGGCCGCCGTGAGCATTCTCTAATCATCCAAAAGCCGTCCCGCTTGGGTCGGCTTTTTTCATTCAGGTCAATGCATCGCTGATCATGACCGCAGTTCACGAACAAGCTGGGCGGCAGCCGTGACGTGTTCGTTCTCAGTGGAAGACGCTTCTTTGCGTTCCAGCGCAGCAAGCTGATCCGCGATTCCTTCCATAACAGGCAGCAGGCAATTCAGCCCCAGCACAACATCTGTCAACGTCAAGATGCCCACCACACGATCCGATTCGTGTTCATCGACCACAGGCAGGCAGGAGATACGACAGCTTGCCATCACCGCCGAGGCTTGCATCATAGATGTCTTCGCGTGGATCGTCTTGAGCCTGGTAGACATGAATGTCTTAGCTAACTCACCATCCCGACGGTTGAGGTTGCGATCGCTGATGACGCCCTTCAGCCGCTCAGCTCCATCTGCATCTGGTTCACAAACCAGCATGTGGCGAAAGCCTCTCTCTGTCATCTTGGAACGGATCTGGCCTGCGGTATCGTCAGGACGCGCGTTCGTGAGCTCCCGCGTCATGAAACGTTCAACCAACAAGTCACTGGCCAGGTTGCCAATCGACTCGTGAGCCAAAAGCTGGGAAACCTCAAATGACTTCTCAGCAACGCGGCTGATCATTTCGTCAGGAAGTTCACTGGGAACTCGGCTGACATGACGGCGCTCAGTCTTCATGATCGAAATCCTGTGCAACAAAACCTCGAACGAACATCCGACACTCGAACAAGCTTAGCATTTTGGTAAGCACCAATCGCCGGAGGTGGCTTCGCCCTGTTCCCTTTGTGACGGTTAGTCCGTAAATTCGTACTCTCATGACAGGCTGTAAAGGAAAGAAAACGCGAAAAGTCCCCACGCGGGCCGATCATCCGCTGCGGATCATCGGTGGCAAATTCCGCCGCACCGTACTCAAATATTCGGGCGACCCCGCCACGCGACCCATGAAAGATCGCGTGCGCGAAGCCGTTTTCAACTTGCTGGGCAAAGCCGTGCAAGGAACGGTGGCCATTGATCTCTTCGCTGGAACGGGCGCAATCGGGCTGGAAGCTATCAGTCGCGGTGCAGATCAGGCGATCTTCTTTGAACGATCACATGCCACTGCCCGTATCTTGCGGAAAAACGCCGCAAGCCTGAGCGTTGCCGACAGAACAGAAACTGTGGTTGCGGACACGCTGCTCTGGTTCCGTCGCCATCCGCTGGAAGACGGGCGGGTTGACCCAGCGGGAACAACTTTCGCAGAGGGCGAACTACGTCCGGCAATGACTGCCGACAAACCGTGGTGCGTTTTCTTTTCGCCGCCATGGGAATTGTTCACTTCTCGTGGCGATGACATGCTTTGGTTGATCGCCCAATTCATGCGACATGCGCCGCGGGGCAGCCTGATTATCGTCGAATCGGATGAAGCATTTGATCTCCAGGCGCTTTCGCGATTCGAAGACTGGGACGTCCGGCACTACCCCCCAGCGGTCATTGCGATCTGGGAATGAGCCACAACCTGTAAGGGTTTGCTTGGCGAAATGCTGGTCGCAGCCGACTAAACCATGCTCTATTGATGACGCGCAGTCCTCAATATGCGGAACGTTTCCTCCCCCGATGGCAATGTACCGCGGACGAACATACAATGTTTCCAACCACCGTCCTCGTCGACTGACCACCTTCTGAGTTCGTTGCTTGCAAGGAGCCTTTCCGATGATCCAAACAGTTACTCGCTTCGTTTTGGTAGCCACGTTGCTGGCAGTCCTCTCCCCGGGCGTGCTTGCTCAAGACCGCGATGCGGCCAAGATGATCATCCTGGGCGGCAAGATTGTAACTGTGGATGAGGATCAGCCGACCGCCGAAGCGCTCGCCGTCTCCGGCGACAGGATTTTGGCGTTGGGAACGAACGACGAGATCCAAAAGCTCGCAGACGAAGAGACGCACGTCATTCACTTGAACGGGGAGCTAGTCATCCCCGGCTTCATCGAGTGCCACGGACATTTTACTGGCGTTGGACAATCCATGATGATGCTGGACTTGCGCAAAGCGAGAACCTGGGATGATATCGTCAAGCAGGTCGCCGATGCAGCCAAGGAAGCCAGACCGGGTGAATGGATTTTCGGACGCGGCTGGCACCAAGAGAAATGGGAATCGGCACCTTCGCCCAACGTGGAAGGGTACCCGGTTCACACGGCTCTCTCGGCGGTTTCTCCAGACAACCCGGTTTCGCTCACGCACGCCAGCGGTCACATGAGCTTTGCCAACGCTGCCGCGATGAAAATCTCCAACGTCACCCGTGCCACGCGCAATCCTCCTGGCGGAGAGATCGTGCACGATGAAACCGGCGAACCGATTGGCGTCTTTCGCGAAACGGCGCAAAGTTTGATTCGCAGCCGTCGCACCGGTGAAGATGGCGGGCGAATGACCGCTGCAGAACGTCGCGCGTACACGCTCAAAGCTATCGAACTGGCGACCGATGAATGCCTGCGGAAAGGGGTTACCAGTTTCCAGGACGCCGGCAGCCCGTTTTCAACCATCAAGATTTTTCAGGATTTGGCCGAGCAGCGCGCATTGCGCTTACGCCTGTGGGTCATGGTTCGAGATGGTAACCAGCGGATGGCGGCTCAATTGGCAAAGTATCGCACCATTGGCGCCGGCGACAACACGCTCACGGTGCGAGCAATCAAGCGTTCCATTGACGGGGCATTGGGTCCGCACGGGGCATGGCTTCTGCAACCGTATGAAGATCTGCCGATGAGTGCCGGTCTGAACACCAGCACGATTGAGTCAATCCAAGAGACCGCACGGCTGGCGTTGGCAAATGGTTACCAGCTCTGTGTCCACGCTATCGGGGATCGGGCAAACCGCGAAATCCTCAACATTTATGAAGAGGCATTCTCCACGGTGGATAACGGGCCGGAGTTGCGGTGGCGCGTGGAACATGCCCAGCACCTCAGCTTGCAAGATATCCCTCGCTTCGCTCAGATGGGCGTGATCGCCTCGATGCAGGGAATTCACTGCACGTCTGATGCGATCTATGTCATGCAAAGGTTGGGCAATCGCCGCGCCCACGAAGGAGCTTACGTTTGGAGGAAACTCCTGGACAGCGGCGCTGTGGTCACCAACGGATCGGACGCGCCTGTGGAAGATGTCGATCCCATCGCATCGTACTATTCCACCGTTTCGCGACGGCTGGAGTCAGGCGTGACGTTCTTCCCAGAGCAAGCCATGACGAGAATGGAAGCTTTGCAGTCTTACACGCGTGACGCTGCATTCTCCGCGTTTGAAGAGGACATCAAGGGAACTCTGACGCCTGGAAAACTGGCGGATATTGTCGTGCTCTCCAAGGATATCCTCACCTGTCCCGAGAATGAGATTCGTGACGCAAAGGTTCTCTACACAATCGTCGGCGGCAACGTCCGCTACGAGGCGGCGAAGTGAGATGAAGCTCGCGCGCGAGAACGTTTCGTCTCGCCAGTCACTCATCCGTTGACGTTGGACATTCACAGACGTACCGGTGCAAATTGCATTACCCGGTACGTCTTTTCGTGGATCTCATCCAGTGTCCCCAGGCAAGTCCTTCTCATCTTCGATCTCGCCGACAAGTTCCTCAAGCACGTCTTCCAAGGTGACGAGCCCGACCGTGTTTTGACCGTCTTTGACAACCGCTAAGTGGACGCGTTCATCTCGAAAGCGTTCCAACAGCATGTCGGAACGCATCGATGCACGAACGATCAAGCAGGGTTTGCTGATCGAACTGACGGGACTTTCATCGCGTCCTTCAACAACCGCTTCCAACACATCGCGGCTCATCGCCAAGCCGACAACCTCATCAGGCGACTTTCCAAAGATGGGATATCGAGAGTAGGCGTGGCGGAACACTTGCGTGGCCGCTTGCCGGATGGTGGAGTTAGCCTGCACGCCAATGACCTGGCTCTGCGGAGTCATAATGTCCGCGGCGGTTCGGTCATTGAGCACAAACACTCGGTGAATGAGTTGCCCTTCATCACTTTCGATATAGCCCGACTTGCGTCCAACAGTCACTAACGACCGAATCTGGGCTTCCGTTCCAATACGGCGTTCACCCGATTTGAACAGGTTGGTGAATTTTTCCAGTGCGATAACGACGGGATAGAACACATAGATCAGCACTCGCAAAGCGGGCGCGGTCAGCCGGCCAATCAACGGTGCATAATGAGCTCCGATTGACTTGGGAATGATCTCAGAGAACACAATTGTTCCCAACGTCAGTGCGGCGGTAACCATGCCGATTGCCGCATCACCGTAGACGGCGATCGCTTGCCGTCCGGCCAGGATTGGGCCCAGGATGTTGATTGTGTTAGTGAAAATCACAATCACGACAAGGCCACGAGTCATCTGATCCGTAACGGCCTTCAAGGATGCCGCGCCTACGACCTTGCTCTGCGCGAGTTCCTCAACTTCACCGCGAGAGACGCTCAGAATGGCCGCCTCAACCAGGGCCATCAGGCCGGACGCGACAATAAACAAAATCATGTACAACAGGAGTATCGTCATACAAACCACCGGCTGGCACGTGGAAAGCTACTAAATCAGTGTGGCTAGTGTATGCGTCGCGTGGCAGCGGGCAAGCGGATGTGATTGCTGAGGAGCTGGCCCGCAGCGAATCTTGCGCATCGCATTGCCCTGCTTGGCACACACAGACACAATAGAATCTGGTTCGGAAATTCGCATGCTCCTCGTTCGCTGCGCCGCACCCAATGCCCAGATCTAACGCGTTGACCGTTCTTCCCAAAAATGAGTTTCCCCGTAAACGTCCCTGACGCCGCTGGCCGCTTTGGCTCATTCGGTGGTCGCTATGTCCCCGAGACTTTGAGCCAGGCGCTGAGCCAACTGGATGAAGAATACCGCCGCGCCCAGGCTGACCCTAACTTTCAGCGCAAGTACGAAAGCCTGTTGAAGACCTACGTCGGCCGGCCGTCTCCTTTGTACTTTGCCAGTCGCTTGACAGAGCAGGCCGGCGGCGCGCAGATCTACCTCAAACGGGAAGACCTCAATCACACTGGCTCGCACAAGATCAACAACACCCTGGGACAGGCGCTCCTCACGCGGCGAATGGGTAAGCAGAGGGTGATTGCTGAGACCGGCGCTGGTCAGCATGGGGTGGCCACCGCCACCGCTTGCGCACGGTTCGGATTTGAGTGCGTGGTCTACATGGGTGAAGAAGACATTCGTCGCCAACAACCCAACGTGTTCAACATGAAGCTCTTGGGCGCTGAGGTCCGGAGCGTCTCCAGTGGTTCCAGAACGCTTCGGGACGCCATTAACGAGGCCATGCGTGACTGGATGG
The DNA here is from genome assembly GCA_028066245.1 of Pirellulales bacterium. Lineage (GTDB taxonomy): Bacteria > Planctomycetota > Planctomycetia > Pirellulales > S012-138 > CALJLD01. The sequence continues at coordinate 24,577 of JALCBR010000071.1, forward strand.
CATCCGTGGACAACACGCACTACATCATTGGCTCGGTCGTCGGACCGCACCCATTTCCAATGATGGTTCGTGATTTCCAATCCGTGATTGGCCGTGAGACCATTTCGTACTGCCAGGATCAATTGGGCAAACTGCCCGATTGCGTGGTGGCCTGTGTCGGCGGTGGCAGCAACGCTGCGGGAATGTTCGCGCCGTTTGTCGAACACAACTTGGAAAATAACACCGGTGTTCGTCTCTTTGGGGTCGAAGCTGGCGGGCGGTCACAACAACCCGGCGACCACGCCGCGCCGTTGAGTTTCGGTTCGCCTGGCGTGCTGCACGGGAGCTTCAGCTATGTCATGCAAAATGAAGACGGCCAAACGGAAGATGTGCATTCTGTTTCTGCCGGGTTGGATTATCCTGGAGTCGGCCCAGAACACAGCTATTGGAAAGACGCCGGCCACGTGACGTATACGCAATGCCAGGATGGGGCCGCGCTGGCAGCTTTTGGAACATTAGCCGCGGCTGAAGGGATCTTGCCTGCCTTGGAGAGTTCGCACGCTGTTGCCAAAGGCATGGAATTGGCCGCAGGAATGTCGCGGGAGGAAACACTTATCATCTGTTTGTCGGGACGTGGTGACAAAGACGCGGCGGAAATCGCTCGGCTGCGTAGCGAAAGTAAAGGACAGTGAAAACCACGTCATAGTAAGAAGATCATGAAGATCCAGCCCGTCACCCTGACCGGCCGCGCGGTCCAACTCGTTCCCTTGGACAAATCACACGCTGAGGGATTGGCCGCCATCGCAGAGCCGGAACTGTTTGTACACCATTTCCCGCCGGAACAACTCACAGCCGCGGGCTTTGCGGACCAAATCAACCGGTTGAAAGCGCTCTCCAATTGGCGGCCTTTTGCGATCTTGGAGATGGCTTCCCAAGCTCCAGTGGGCATTACGAGCTACCTGGACATTCAGCCGGCGAATCGCGGCCTGGAAGTTGGCTTCACCTGGATGGCCAAACGTGTCCAAGGCACCAAAGTCAATCCGGAATGCAAACTCCTGCTGCTCAGGCACGCGTTTGAAGACCACAAGGCCGTCCGCGTGCAGTTGAAAACGGATCGCCGCAATTTGCACAGCCAGCGTGCGATTGAGAAGTTAGGGGCCGTCAAAGAAGGCGTTTTGCGCCAGCACGTGATCCTGCCAGACGGTTTCCTCCGTGACACCGTGATGTACAGCATCATCGATGCGGAATGGCCAGCCGTGAAAGCGCGACTGATTGAACGGCTCGGATACGAGCTGTGAAGCGCGGCCAACTTCCGCGCAAGCGATAGTGGACAAGATCTACAACTTTTGAGCGAATACGATCTCAGGCGAGCTGCGCGCTCGCGGACTCTTCCCCCTCCAACTGATTGGCGAAACGCCGCTCCTCTTCCTCTGACCGGAGTGCCCCCGATGTCCATCTCGCGTCGGCTGATTTGTCTGTTGAGTGCCGTTGGTGTTGTTGTGTTTCTCGGGGTGGCCACCGTGCCTGATGTAGCTCTTGGCGGCGTGTTACCCCCACCAGTTGCCCTAGCCACGCCCGGGACGGCGACGGAA
>JALCBR010000072.1 GCA_028066245.1 Pirellulales bacterium
CAGAACGGACGCTTTCAAATCGTCCCGCGATGGGAGGCCACACGCCCTGCTCTCAGGCGTACGGTCGAAATTGACATTGGTCAAATTTGAGGGGTGTTTCTGGCTGTCATGCGCGCTGCCGAGCGCCATAGGAGGTTGACGGTAGACATGCTACTGAACTTAACGTCAGGATTGCCGGTGATGTTTGCGGTCCCGTTGCTGGTTAATTGCTGGGAATGAAGCGTTTGCGCCACCCCTCTGGAGGCGAGAAAAATTTGACCAATGTTAATTTCGACCGTACGCCTGAGAGTAGGGCACGCGGGGAACGCTGCGGCAATTCAATCTCGTGTCCACGGAGCGATGGAAATTGCCGACGAACAGAAGACCGATCAATTTCGTTAATCGGACGACGGAACATCAACATGGAAAGCGCTCTAGATACCTACCATCGGCGGGAAACAATCTCGGTCCAGTATTCTCGTTGTGAGACTGCCCGTGGATGTGTCATCTTCTCCCCGGGATTGCGTCACCAAGTGACAGCAGTACTGGCTCCGCCTACCCTGACGGACACATGAACATCTTTGCAGCCCCTGGTCAGCACAATGAGTCGAAAAAAGACTCCCATCGGCAAATCATGCGGATGTGCGGTAAACTATCGCCCGACGCCCGACCGGTGAAGTCAATCGCGGGAGCAGGTCACGGTCGAGCGCAGCGAGCCAAGAGGTAATGTACAAATTGGAAGGCACCATCCGGTTTCGAACGTTTTCCGGATGAATCGCCGGTCTACGGAGTCAATTGGAGTCAACCTATGCCCACATCGTTGTCAGACACCGCTCCCATGCCCGACACCGTCCCCAACATCGTCACGGAACTCCCCGGTCCCCGTGCCAAAGCTCTGATCACCCGCGATCAACGTGTCTTGTCCCCATCGTACACGCGGGACTATCCCCTGGTGATCGGACGGGCACAAGCTTGCGTGGTCGAGGACGTAGACGGCAACGCATTTTTGGATTTTACGGCCGGGATTGCGGTTACTGCTTCTGGCCATGCTCATCCGGATGTCGTCAAAGCGATTTCCGACCAAGCGTCCAAGTTGATTCACATGTCCGGCACGGACTTCTATTACGCGCCGGAAATCGAATTGGCTGAACGTCTGGCCGAACTCGCTCCAGGCGACACCGCCAAGCGTGTGTTCTTTACCAACAGCGGCGCGGAAACCGTGGAAGCTGCGATCAAACTCTCTCGCTTCCATACCAAACGGCCACGGATCATTTCGTTCTATGGCGCTTTTCACGGTCGGACTTATGGTGCCATGTCCATCGGTGGCTCCAAGTCGCTCCAGCAGCAAGGATTCAGCCCGCTGATGCCTGGCGTTCATCGGCTGGACTATGACTGCGACCGCTCAGAGTTGCAAAAGTTGTTTGATCGCGTCGCACCGCCGGAAGAAGTGGCCGCCATCTTTGTTGAACCCATTCAAGGAGAAGGCGGATACATCGTCCCCAGCGATGGTTTCTTGCCGATGCTTCGCGAAGTATGCGACGAACATGGCATCATGCTTGTCTGCGATGAAATCCAGGCCGGTATGGGGCGCACCGGCAAGATGTTCGCCTGCGAACACTTTGGCGTTGCCCCGGACCTGGTATGCCTGGCCAAGGGGATCGCCAGCGGTCTGCCACTGGGAGCGTTGGTTGCTGCGGACGAACTGATGGACTGGCCACCGGGCAGCCACGCATCAACTTTCGGCGGCAACCCTGTGAGTTGCGCCGCAGCACTGGCGACCATCAAGCTGATTGAAGGTGAGTATCTGACCAACGCGGCTGCACGAGGCGAACAACTCAAGACGGGGCTTTCCTCGTTGTGCCAAAGCCATGACCGCCTGGCCAACGCGCGAGGTCTGGGACTGATGCAGGCTGCGGACGTTGTCTCCGGTGGTCAGCTTGACCCGCAACTTCGCAACAAGCTCGTCGATGCCGCCTTCTACAATGGGCTGCTCCTGCTCGGCTGCGGCCAAGCAGGTATCCGCTTTTGCCCGGCGTTGTGCGTGACCGACGCGGAGATTGACACCATGCTCGAGATCTTCGGACGGACGGTGGGAGAGGTGACTGGGTAGCGGTCGGCAAAGCACAGAAAAATCTTTGGCCTGATTGCCGCTGCGTAGTCTCCTACGGTGTGCGCGCACCCGCTCATGCCCTGTCCCTTACGAGGATCGCCGGCTAGTCCGCTTCGCGGATGACAGCGCCTGGCCGATTTTTCGTACAGTTGATTGACTTCTTGAAGTCGCCGTCAGTCAAGGTGATGGTGTTCACCTGGTCAGAGAGAGTCTCAAAGAAGATGCGGTTGGAGAACTTCACGCCGACAACGCCGTCTGGTGCAGGGCTTTCAAAGAACAGCCAAGCGTGTTTGACATCAACTTGTTTGCCAACCCATTTCAACTTGGGGATTTTCCCCTCCGCCGGTTTGATCACGAATACCTCGGCCAGGTATTCCACGATCAGCTTGTCAACGTTCTCGGTCTTATCCAGATCGATAGGCTTTCCTGTTCGGCGACGGAGCGTGGTCTCCAGATCATTAGGGTGAACGCGGAGCGCCACTTCCAAAGAGCGCGATTCCGCGTTGTGCTTCACTTGAGCAATACTGACGTGAAACGGGTGCGCCGCTTCTGCAAAACCAGCGCAGATGAACACACAACTCATGCCCACCAGGCAAGAGATCGTTCTGAACCTTGGCATCGAGCTATTGCCCTCCTCCGCCTGTGGACGCGGCGCCATTGGTCGCTTCGCCCGCGGCGCCGGTCGCCTGTTGGGCATCACGCATTGGGTTGGTTTGCTGCTGTTGCTTGAACATCTCAAACCGCGACTTGATCACTTTCGGCGGGAAGAAGTTATTCGCCAGATCAACATCAGCCGTTTCCAGGTGCGGATCGAGCGTGATTTGACTGATGATCTTGGGTGTGAGGATCAGCTTGGAAACTCGTTCGTTATCGTAGCGCCAGATCTCGGCGGGAATCCGCAGTTCTTCTTCTGTGCCATCTTCAAATTCGATCTTGAGGATCACCGGCATCACCAAACCGCCAACATTCTTCAGATCGACGACATAGAAGTTCGCCTGCATCTTGAGGAGTTCTTTCTCCTCGTCATCCAACCGCGCCAGGAACTTTTCGTACTGTTTGCGGTCAGCATCGGTGATGTCCAACTCATCAAACTGATTGTAGAAATCGCCCAGCTCCGGAAATTCTTCAATCCGCAGCGGCAGATCTTTGTTGCGCTGTTGTGACAGCGTGGTGACTTTCGCGTTGCGGTCGGCTTTGTCTTGCGCTTTATCGGTATAAGGATTCCCGGACTTCATCGTTGCCACGCGGACATTATCGATCCCGATATCGCAATGATCCGTGCTGTAAAACCAACCGCGCCAGAACCAATCCAGGTCCACGCCCGAGGCATCTTCCATGGTGCGGAAGAAGTCCGCTGGCATAGGTCGTTTGAACTTCCAACGAACAGCGTATTCCTTGAAAGCGTAGTCGAACAACTCGCGGCCTAGCACGGTTTCTCGCAGCACGTTGAGTGCGGTCGCCGGCTTGGAGTAGCCATTGGGCCCAAATTGCAGCAAGGATTCACTATTGGTCATGATCGGCACCTGGTTGGTGCTGGCCATGTACTCGACAATATCCTGTGGCTCGCCACGGCGCGAGGGATAATTCTCTTCCCATTCCTGCTCACAGAGGTACTGCAAGAAGGTGTTCAAACCTTCGTCCATCCACGTCCATTGCCGCTCGTCCGAGTTGACGATCATCGGGAAGTAGTTGTGGCCAACTTCGTGAATGATGACGGAAATCAGTCCGTACTTTGTCCGTGCGGAATAGGTGCCGTCTTTCTCAGGTCGAGGCCCGTTGAAGCAAATCATCGGGTATTCCATGCCACCGGAGATCGGCCCGCTCACGGAGATGGCGATGGGATACGGATAATCAAACGTGTAGCGCGAATAAACGTTAAGCGTGTGGATGATGCTGTGGGTGGAGTACTTACTCCACAACGGCTCCCCTTCCTTGGGGTAATAACTCATGGCCAGGACTTCATTGCCGTTGACGTTGTGGCCTTGAGCGTCCCAGATGAACTTGCGTGATGAACAGAAAGCGAAATCGCGCACGTTTTCCGCTTTGTAGACCCAGGTTTTCTTGCCGGCAGGCTTGCTGGTTTCGTTCGCGGCCGCTTCTTCGGGTGTGACGATAAACATCGGCCGCGAGGCCACTTTGGCTTCGCGCAGTCGCTGGCGTTGCGTTTCCGTAAGCACTTCCTCAGGATTTTGCAAAATGCCTGTGGCGCCTGCGATATGGTCATCCGGCACAGTCAGCCGGACTTCGTAGTCGCCAAGCTCCAAAGTGAATTCACCACGCCCTAAGAATTGCTTGTGCTGCCACCCGTTGGCGTCTGTGTACGCAACCATCCGCGGAAACCACTGGGCGATGCCGTACAGGTAATTGCCATCTTCTTTGAAATACTCATAGCCGGAGCGGCCGCGGATCACATTGCAATCATTGATATTGTAATCCCAATCGATCTTGAACGTCGTTGATTCGCCGGTCCGCAACGGACGCGGCAGATCAATGCGCATCATCGTCTTGACGATCACATGTTTCAGCGGATTGCCAGCGACATCTTCCACACGCGTAATGTTCATTCCGCCGGGGAACGAATGATTGGCCAAGATGCCTTTGAGCATTTGGAAAGAGACCCGGTCCAAGTCCGGCGCCGTTGACGTCAGGTTCGCATCGGAGTCCGGCCGAAAGATGTTTTGGTCCAGTTGCAGCCAGAGATACCGCAACTCGTCCGGCGAACTATTGTGATAGGTGATCTGTTCCTTTCCGATGATTCGCTGGTTCTCATCGTCCAGTTCAACATCGATCACGTAGTCGGCCCTTTGCTGCCAATAGCCATGGCCGGGTGCGCCGGATGATGTGCGATAGTCATTGGCCGTCGGCAGGATTTCCTCCAACTGACGGAACTTATCTTCCTGGTCAAACTTCTTGACCGCTGAGCCATCTTGCGCGAATGCGGTCAGGCCCATGCAAACACAAACCAACGCGGAGAGCAAAGCCACGTGGAATTTCATTTTTGCCGTTCCATTCAAGAAAAGAGTACTGCCAAGCAAAGAGACGAGCGCCACTTCGGGCGCACCTTACGCGAGATTCCGCTATGGTAAGAACGCCATGCAGAGGTGTAAAGCAAGAAGTCCCTGCCGCGTACCGGAGCAATCCCTCTGTAGAATAGCTTACGTTCGCGCTTGCCGTAGGCATCGTCCGACGATGTTTTCCCCACGGAATTCGGCCCTGAATTTATTGACGCTCGTCTATGTTAGCAATCCACGGCATCTCCAAATGCTACGGCCAGACGGTTGCTCTGCATCCGGCGACGATCTCTTTTATCGCCGGTAAAACGACCGCCTTGATTGGCCCCAGCGGCTGCGGCAAATCGACCTTGTTGCGATTGTTGGTGGGCTTGATTCCACCGGATCAAGGGATTATTCAGTTTGATGGAGAAGAGCTTCGCGAGGACAACCTTCAGGCCATTCGCCGCCGGCTGGGATACGTGATCCAGGAAGGCGGATTGTTCCCACATTTGACCGCGCGAGACAACATCTCGCTCATGGCGTCACGACTGGACTGGTCTGACTCCCAAATTGATGAACGCCTGAGTGAATTGTGCTCGTTGACAAAGTTTCCCCGCGATGGTCTGAACCGGTTTCCGGCCGAACTTTCCGGAGGGCAGCGGCAGCGCGTCAGCTTGATGAGAGCTTTGATGCTGCGTCCAAAAGTACTGCTGTTAGATGAGCCTTTGGGAGCGTTGGACCCGTTGATTCGGGCTGATCTCCAACGCGATCTTCGCGAGATCTTTCGTGCCGCTGAGGCGACAGTCATCCTCGTCACACATGACATGGGCGAGGCCGCCTATCTGGCGGATTCCATCGTGCTGATGCGCGCAGGCAAGATCGTTCAACAAGGATTGTTCCAGGATTTATGGCGCCAGCCAGCGGACGAGTATGTCACAGAGTTCATCAACGCCCAGCGCAGTCCACTGGAAACCATGACGGTGGAAGGAGAAGCGCAGTGAATTCAAATGTGAGCAATCGCGCGCGCAAGAGTGATTTGTGTAAGAGGGCACAGTCCGCCGGCTGGTCGCAAAGGCAAACGGAGGCAGGGTATAGTCGTCCAGGCGGAGTCATGGCGATCATGCTCATGATTCTGTTGATCGGCATGCTCGGTTGTGGCGATCAGGAGGTCCGTTTTGGAGCAAAGCTCTTTCCTGAGTCGCAGATCCTCGCCGAGATGCTGTGGCATCTCTCCACATCTGCCGGCGGTGAAGGCCCCAGACCCAAATCAGTCGGTGATACACGAGTTGTCTGGAAGGCGCTGCTCGAAGGCGAGATCGACGCTTACGTTGACTACACTGGGACTATTCGTGAAGAGACTCTGCGTAGCGAGAACTTGACGACCGATGCGGAGGTTCGCACGGCCCTAGCCAGTCGCGGAATCCTGATGAGCGATTCGCTTGGCTTCAACAACACCTATGCGATTGGCATGTTGGAAAGCGAAGCCGCGCGATTGGGCATCTCCAAGATCTCAGATCTAACCCAACACCCGGATCTGAAGTTCGGCTTCAGCACAGCGTTTGTTGATCGGCAGGATTGCTGGCCGGCATTGCAATCAAGCTATGGTTTGCCGCAGACAGATGTCTCGTCAATGGAGCATGCTATCGCCTATTCTGCACTGGCTGACGGCGCGATCGATGTGCTTGACCTCTATTCGACGGACGCGGAACTGGCGTCAGAGACTTATCGCCGGTTGGAGGATGATCGTGGCGTCTTCCCGGAATACAACGCCGTGTTGCTGTACCGCCAGGACTTCGCGGAAGCTCATCCAGAAATCATCAAAGAGCTGCTAACGCTTGTTGGTCGCATCAGCGAAGAGGAGATGCAGCGACTCAACACGCGCGTCAAGGTCGACAACAAAGTCGCTGTGCGCGTAGCTGGTGATTTTCTCATCAGTGAGTTTCCCGAGCTTCGCCCGCAGATTCAGCAACAGTTCCGCCAGCGCGACACATCGCTCGCGCAGCGCATAGGGGAGGCCACGCTCGACCATCTATCTCTCGTGGGCGTTTCGTTGCTGGCGGCAGTCTTAGTTGGCGTGCCATCGGGCGTCATCTCCGCGCGATATCAACGGCTTGGGCAGATTGTCCTTGCTGCTGTCGGCATTGTACAAACGATTCCCGCGCTGGCGCTGTTGGTGATGTTGATGGTGCCGCTCAGTTATCTCGAAGTCACTTCCATCGGCGCGATCCCAGCGATCCTGGCGCTGTTCTTATACTCATTGCTGCCGATTGTCCGCAACACTGTCACCGGCTTGCAATCGATCCCACCAGCGGTGAGAGAATCCGCCACCGCGCTGGGACTTACCTCCTTCGACCAGTTGCGGTTCGTCGAACTTCCGTTGGCGTCACGAACGATCATGGCCGGCATCAAGACGGCAGCAGTGATCAATGTCGGCTTTGCTACCCTGGGGGCACTGATTGGTGCCGGCGGCTACGGAGAACCCATCATGCAAGGCATCACCAGCCAGAATTATGGACTGATCATGGAAGGAGCTCTCGCAGCGGCCGGGCTGGCCGTCGTCGTACAATTGCTGTTTGAAGGCTTGGAACTGTTTGTTGTACCCAAGGGCCTACGCATCACGACGGCCAAATAGCTGAGCTGATTGTTTTCGATGCTTGCACGCGAGTCTGATGTGCGCTACATCGCGGGCACGCCTCAGAACAGCCACAAGCCGGTCAGCGTGGCTTTCGATTGCTCACTGACATCAAAACATGTCGAGCCGCCAGAGTGCGACTAGCTTCGATGCCAACGTCGAACGCAGTGGCTCACTGATTCATTTTGGCGTTGGCTTCAAAGGCATCACCTTCAACGATGCGGCGCGCCTTGAAGATGGGATAGACGACCGGGCCATCATCCCCGAGTGCCTTGAGCGTCTCGTCGAGGACATGCCACCCAACGAAGCCATCACGGGATTGTGGTTCTAGATAATAGAAGATTGCATTCGCCATCGGTTGTGCCATATCGACATAGAATGACCCGGCCGCAAATTCCCGTATGACGAGATCGGAAAATGATCCTTCGAGCGTCGTCATGCCATAGCCGGACCGTCGAGTCGAGCCGATCTCATCAATCGTAAATTCTTCTCCCTCAACTCGTATCGCGGATTCAAGCTTTGTCACTGAGACATTATGCGCCTGAAGCTTTTCCGCGATTTCCGCAAGGTTTGCAGGAAGGACGTACGCTCGAGGGACACGAGCGCTCCGGGTGCCAACCGACTTCGTGAGGTCATCAACGTTGGGAACAACTTCTGGTTGGCCTGATGTATCTCTCGTTGGATAGGCCAGCAAGTTGATCTTACCTCGTGACTCATATTTGCCATCGAGGAAGTTGGTCAACGTGCCTGCCTCGGCTCCCTCCAAGACAGCCTGGACCGTGTCGGCGTCTGCCTTTTCGACAACCGCTTTCATCTCAGTTGCGTGAGCTTTGGTGTACTTGAGTAGCTCGCTGATGTAGGCGTATTGCGCATAGATGCGGCGCTCGAATGTCGGCTGTCCTGGGGTTTCCGTGATAATTGCAAAACGGTTGCGCAAACCGAAGTCGTTAACAATGAACTTGGCTTCGACCGTCCAAGCGGCACGGTCATGACTCCACCCTCTCGGCGGCCATCTGCCGGGCACGGGAAGGGCATGCGTATACATCTCGAGACCAAACTCGCTACGGACGTTCTTGCGAACCGTGGGAAACAACTCTTCCTCCATATAGGCACGCGGTCCCGGCGCCGCAGCAGGCACGGTTGTTGTGCCATACGTATTCGCATAACCGTGGGAAACACGGCTCATCAAATGACCATCGAGCAGGAGGATAGGGTCCCATTGATTGAGCGTGCGGTACAGACCGTTGGCTTCAACACTTTCAAGCTTGACGGCATCGCGATTGAGATCGAGCCCTTCTGAGTTTTCGCGCACCCCAAAAACAATCGGCGTTTCGCTCCCCAGACCGCCGTCCTGATCCCTAACGGCATCGGTACCATCCACGTTGAAGATCGGCGCGATGATGACAATCAAGTCGTCGAGAATGTCGCTGTGTTCACCGATAGTCAGATCCCGCGCGACCATCAACAGAGCTTCCGCAGCTTCCGGCTCGGGCGGGTGGATGTTCCCCATCAGAAACACGACTGGTTTTCCAGATGACTTGGCTTCCTCGGGAGAACTGATCGGAGGATTGGCGATCACCATGGCGGGCGACACCATTCCTAAAGGTGATGTGAACATCTCAACAACATGAATGTTCTCCGTCTTGGTCCTCAAGACCGAAATCCACTTGTGCAACTGCGCCGAGGTCATCGTTCGCGTAAAGCTGGTTTTCTCGGCGATGGTATGCACGTCTTTCGGCCAGGCGCCGTTCCATCCGTCAGGAACGTTGTCTCCCCAAAAGATTTCTCGCTCTTGTGCAACACTGGACCCGACGCCCATGGTGACGAAAATGATTATCGCGGAGAGAATGCGTACAGAAGGGTTTTGGTGAGGCATGGCTGCAATATTAAGGTGGAAGCTGCTCAGCGCCAGAGTGGTTATCGCGCTGACTTTGTTGGAGGACGATACTTGGAGAATCGTCGTCAGGGCTGCCCATTCTCAGTCACGGTGCAGTATCGCTAAGAGAATCTCGTTTCGCAATAATCTTGAATCTACAGCCAATTTGGTTTGGCTGAGATCAACGTTAGCTAGGCTCGCCCTACAGTGGAAGCGGATTCCGGTTTCCCTTGAATTCAGCTTGCATTTGAATCTGTGCCGCCACAGAATGTTTTAGCCATGCCGATTCCGCGGCGGCTGCGGCAACCACACCTTCGGCTGCGGTCAAAGGCCAGGAACGGGCAGTACAGACTCCCGCCCCTTTTCACCTCCCTGACGCACGAGGTCTTTGTGACCTTTCGTTGCATTGGACTGTTCGTTGCGTTTCTCACCGATGTTTGCGCCTTCGTAGGTTGGGATGCACTCACGCGTCGCTGCTGTACGGTGGTCGTGCGGGTTGGCGTTTCTGCTGACCTTAGTCTCTATCGATTTCTGAGCGATGTGGATATGACGAGCCTGCATGCATCACACTGAGAATCCAAAGCACATCCCAACGATATGATTTCAGGCCAACGAGAGCCATCTTCTGAACTGAGAACCTCCCGATGAATGCCATTGTACTTTGCCTGCTTGCTAGTTGTCTTCTGCCGACCACTGACGAAGTCACCGCCGCCGATGACCGACTTGAGTCATGGAAACAGCATGAGTTGATGCGGGAGGAGTCGCTCTTCAGCTCGCTGAAGTGGGAAGGAGTTGGGCCAAGGTTCTGCGGGGGAAGAATCGAGAGCGTGGCAGTTCATCCAGACCGTCCCGCAACCATGTACGTTGGCGTTGGCGCCGGTGGGCTTTGGAAGACCGTGAACAGCGGAATCACCTGGCAGCCGATTTTTGAGCAGGAAGCGACCATGACGGTCGGCGATGTCACCATTGCCAAGAGCGACCCGAACACGATCTGGCTGGGCACGGGAGAAGTCTTGCTATCGCGGTCTGCCATGCCGGGAATGGGCGTGTACAAGTCAACCGACGCGGGTGAAACATGGACCAATGTCGGGCTGCCGGACTCCCAGCACATCGCCCGCGTGATTATTCATCCCTCAGATCAAAACACCGTCTTTGTTGCCGTGATTGGACATCAGAATAGTGCCAACGAGCAACGTGGCGTCTTCCGTACGAGCGACGGTGGCAATTCATGGGAAAAAGTCCTCTACGTTAACGACCACACTTCGGCGATCGACCTCACCATGGCTCCCGATGATCCCAACACGCTTTATGCATGCATGTGGGAGCGCGCCGTTGAAGGTCAAAATCACTATGGTGCGGAGAGCGGCCTCTATAAGACCACAGATGGCGGCAAAACATGGAAGCGACAAGAAGGTGGATTGCCCTCCGGCGACAATGTCGGTCGCATCGCCGTGCATGTGGCACCCTCCAATCCCAAAGTTGTCTACGCGTTGTGTGACGAGGGCCGGAGGGATGGCCTGTATCGTTCGGACGATCGCGGAGAAACGTATGTGAAAGTCAACGACGAGATTCGCGGCCAATGGGACTGGTGTGAGATTCAGGTTTCACCGGACAACGAAGACGAGATCTACAGCATCAGCCAGAAGTCTTACGTTTCGCGAGATGGCGGCAAGAATTTCCAGCGCGTCCGTGGCAAAGTTGTCCACTTGTTGCAGCAAGGCGCCACGGAAATACACGATGACACACATGAGATCTGGATCAATCCAGAAGATTCCGAGCACCTGATTTTCGGAACCGACGGTGGATTGTATGTCACGCAAGATCGCTGCAAGACGTGGTTTCATCTCAACAACCTGCCAATCTCTGAGTGCTATGCGCTGAGCTACGACACCGCCAAGCCCTACAACATTTACATGGGGACTCAAGATAACGGTGCATTGTTTGGGCCTCACACCCATCACCCGAGAGATGGAAGGGCCGAGGGATGGCAATATGTTTTCCTCAGCACAACAGGTGGCGCGGATTCCTATTTCACGTATCGAGATCCCACAGACGAGGACGTGATCTACTACGAGCATCAACACGGCGGAATGATGCGCAAGGACATGAAGCGCGGTCGGGCAAAGAGCATCAAGCCATCCATCGAAGGTGAGCGGTTGCGCTTTGCTTGGATGACTCCATTCTTTCCGTCACGTCATAATGGCAGCACACTCTACGCTGGGGCAAACCGAGTGTTCAAATCGACCGATCGAGGTGACAGTTGGACGCCAATCAGCGAAAATCTTGTGACCGAAGATGCTGTAAAAAACCTTCGCTACCGTGCGATCACCACGTTGCGAGAATCACCGCTACAGGCTGGCCTCTTATTTGCAGGCACGGATAACGGTGATCTCTACGTGAGTATCAATGACGGAGATGATTGGCAGTCAATCAACTCCGGACTTCCCAAACGGTTTGTCACGCGAGTTTACCCTTCGCCGCACGATTCTGAGCGTGTATTTGTTTCGTTCTCGGGAGCTGGCATTGATGATTTCACTGCCTATCTGTTTCGATCAGACGATCTTGGCAAAACATGGCGCGAAGTCAGCCGCGGTTTGCCAATGGAGCCGGTTAATGTTGTCTACGAAGATCCGCTTGTCCCAAACCTGATCTATGCCGGAACGGATCTCGGAATCTACTCGAGCCTTGATGGCGGCGCGTCGTGGAACTCGCTCTGCAGCAACCTGCCGACAGCCTCAGTCTACGATCTGTTCGTGCATCCCGGGCAGGGGCACCTCGTGATCGGAACACATGGGCGAAGTTGCTACTTGGCCGATGTCACGCCTATCCACGAAAAAGCCAAGAGAAGCCAGGCGATGGTCCCCGTCAGCACCAAATCGGAACCAACGACCGTGGCCTCACGGAAAGAGCGCCGAGATATTGAGCTGCCGGCGCGTGTCGACAACTCAGAACGCAAGTACTTTCCTCCGGTGAGCAAGCAACGTTGGAGTACCTGTTCACAGGAATCGGCGATTCACTACATCTTCACTTATGAGATGAACTACCGCCGAAACGCTGACGCCAGCCGTACGGAAAATCAGTATCCGGCAACCTGGGCATGGAACTTTGTGAACAACGGTCGCAATCAAGGATCGGAAGTCGTCGAAGGCTGGCACGTTGCATCGCGGATGGGAGTCCCTTCGGTTGCCGACTATGGCAAGTCCGGTTCAAAGGGAACATCAGGATGGATGTCAGGATACGAACGTTACTACCGGTCAATGAAAAACCGCGTCAAATCGTGGGAGTTTTTCAAGGTCACTGATGAGGGTGGGTTGGAAAAAGCCAAGCGATGGTTGTTCAACCATGACGATCCTGAACTCGCTGTCGGTGGCCTGTTGGCGTTTGACTTCCCGCCGTCAGGACATTCCACCAGCAAGATTCCCGCAGGCCACTATGAGTCGGGCAAGACCATCGTGCGCTCGTGGGGGCGAGGCGGCGGACACTTGATGACGTACGTGGGCTACGATGACAATGTTGGATTTGACTTCAACCGTGACGGCAAGATCACCAACGATCTCGATATCACTGGCGACGACAAAGTGACGATCGCCGATTGGGAACGCGGTTGTTTCATCATGATGAACTCATGGGGAAATCGCTTTGGCCAACGCGGTAAGGCGTACGTTCCCTATCGAGCTCACTTTGTGCAGAAAAATTGGTCCCGTGGCCATTGGCTGGCGTCCATCAATGTTGATCCAGACTATCAACCACGAATGACGTTGCGAGTCGATCTGTCCAGCAAAGAGCGCTCGTCCGTTCGTCTTCGTCTTTCTGTACTTGACGATTCAGCCGATGACGACAGCCGCCTTGTGAGCAAGTTTGAGCCGCTTCCGTTTTCTGGCGAACCCATTTTCGACGACAGAGGCATCAAAGGGCCAGAAGGCTATTCGTCATTCCTTTCACCGGGACGTGCGACCGGACGATTGCCAATGCAGGGCAAAGAACGCTCGCCGGAAATTGAAATGGGGTTTGACGTCAGCGAATTGTTTGAGGATGTTCAGGCAACGGAGCAAGGAAAACTCCGGTTGGATTTTTCTCTTGCTAACAAACGTCGTGAATCCATAGCCGAATTGAACAATGCGGCGATTCTTCTCTACGACTCTGATGGAAAACTACTGAAAACGGTTGAATTTAAGCTGGAGAAGACGCAAGTATCAAGCGGTGAAGACCAAGAAGGCTCCAACCGTTTGGAGGTGGCGATTCCGCTGGGTGAATTGAAGTTGCAAGAGATGCAGCCCGATGTTGCTCGCTCGCCGTGACGGTATGTCACCTGAGACCCGTGAGAAGACAATTTGCACCGCAACGTTTAATTTCCGCGCAGGGCACTGTGCTGACTATTGGACCATTTGTTCGCCGCCGGGATCACTGTGCAGGTTGAGTTGACCCGCGTCTTCCAGCCGGCGGACGATGTCCACAATCTGCTGCTGAACTTGTTCGACTTCTGAAACTCGCACGGCGCCCAGGAAGTCCATCTCCTCTTCCAGCAACGTAGCTGCACGGCTGGAAAGGTTTCCCATCACCATACGCTTGAGTTGATCGCTGGCACCTTTGAGGGCCATGGCCCATTGTGAGGTCTCCACGTTCTTGAGTACCTCTTGAATGTCCTTGTCGGAGAGCGAGGAGAGGTCGTCAAACACAAACATCAGCCGGCGGATATCTTCGACCAGTTCCGCGTCTTCTTGGGCCAGATGTTCCAGCAGGTTGCGTTCCGTGGTGCGGTCCGTGACATTGAGGATTTCCGCGACGGCTTCTACACCGCCAGCGGCCTCAAACTGCTGGCTCATCACGCTGGCCATACGGCGTTCCAATCCGCTTTCCACTTCCTTGATGATCTCTGGGTTGGTCTGGCCCATATTGGCGATGCGACGAACGACGGCCAATTGGCGTTCACTGGGAAGCCCGGAGACGATCTCTGCCGCCTGTTGGGGAGGCATGTGAGACAACACCAACGCAATGGTCTGCGGATGTTCGTCGATGATGAACGTTAAGACGTTTTGTGTATCGACCTTCTGCAAAAAGCCGAACGGAACGGCCTCGATTTGTTGCCTTACGTTATCGAGCGTACCCACGGCGCCTTTTCCCAGCGCCTTCTCCACCAGTGCCTTGGCTTTGTCCAAGCCTCCAGATTCCGAACCATACGCAGCAGGGTTGCAGTTCGCAAACTCGGTCAACGCGGCGGTTTGCTCCTCGCCGGTGACCACGCCCATGCGGGCGATTGCCACGGTGACTGCTTCCACCGTTTGAGGAGGTAGCTTGGCCACAATCGCGGCTGCATCTTCCTGCGGCAGGCTCATCAACACAATTGCCGCTTTGCGAATGTCATTTGTGGACATGGCCCTGATTTTTGCAGTTAGGCTACTTCCGCAGCGTGGGCTTTCCGTGATTTGTCCGCCAGCGCGTCATAGCAAGATTCAGTCAGCCAATCGGCAACAATGCCTGCAGCGTGCTCCGGCCAGGTAACCACAGCCAAACGAAGCACAGCGTCAGAAAGCTCGCGGTCGGGATCACGATTAGGGAATGAGCCTGACGAAGCTTGCGATATCTTAAACATGGGTTCCAAAAAGGCTGGCAAGGTGGAAAACGCCCGTTGGTACATGGTGCGGACCAAGCGCTGCGAATATCGGCACAATGAACGCGTGCCCTCAAGCAAACTTGGGCGAGATTCGGCGTTTTGCCCGATTTCACTCTCGGCTGTAAAACGAGCGACGGCCTGGTGCTACCACTACCAGCACAAAAACCCGATCATCCGCCCAACAGCCCAAAGTAGACGATGGCAAAAAGCCCCACGGCCCCGCACCACAGGGCAAAGTAATGCAGCCGAAAATCCCGCAGCCAGTGGACGAGCCATTTCAGACTGAGCAAGCCGACGAGAAACGCGGCCAACATGGCAGCCAGCATTGGCCCCCAACCCTCACCGGCCATCAATTCACCTTGAGTGATGATGTTCCACACTTCCCATGTCGCCGCTCCTCCAATGACCGGGATCGCCAGCAGAAAAGAAAACTCCGCTGCGGCTACGCGTTTCAAACCCACAGCGATCCCCACGGCAATCGTAGAGCCGCTGCGAGAGATGCCGGGAGCAATCGCCGCTGCTTGCATCAGCCCGATCAAAAACGCTTGCCGGTAGTTGACGTTCTCACAGGCGGTTTCTCCAGGCTTGATCCACTTGGAACTTAGCAGCAAGAACGCCGTGACCAGCAGCATCACGCCGGCTTGTACGGGACTCTCCAGAATACCCGTGAACTGAGACTTGATGACGTATCCGATTACGCCAGCGGGAATGGTGCCCACGGCCAATGGTCCCAGCAAACGCCAATCACGCGTGAGCAACAGCATGATCCGCCGATGAAAGAACACCAGGATCGACCCCAGCGTCGCCGCGTGCAATAAGACCACGACAAAGGGAGTCTCCGTTGGCCTCGCGGCAAACAGCTTAGCGACAATCACCAAATGTCCGGACGAGCTCACCGGAAGAAACTCCGTCGCCCCCTGGACGACACCCAACAAGATGAGTTCCAGCCACGCCATGGAGAAAGCAAACGACAGCTACGGTGCGGGACACGGACGAAGATGGGCTTCCGGCCTCGCGGCGCCTCGGAAGACTCGGCATTGTTGGTCCAGGGAGCGAATCCCGCAAGTATAGCTTGCTGCCCACAGCAGGTTTTGGTGCGTGCAAGCGGCGCAATCAGCACACCCGGCGTAGTGCAGCCCAAGCACTGGCTGTGAACGCGGCTCCCTCGCTCAATACTCCCGCGGGCGTACGCTCCCCTGCACGCGGAGCGGCAAGCCGTTAATTCGCAGGAAGCCTTCAGCGTCAGTTTGGTTATAGGCTCCGCCCCCCTCCATGCTGGCGATGCCTTCGTCATACAGGCTGTTGGGGCTCTGACGGCTGGCAACTAGCAGATTGCCTTTATAGAGATTGAGCGTGACATCACCAGTAACGGGCTGCTGCGCGGTGCGAATGAACGAGAGCAAAGCGTCGAACTTCGCCGCGTACCAAAACCCGTAGTAGACAAGTTCGGCAACTTCCGGGGAAAGCCGGTCACGCAGATGCACCAAGTCACGGTCGAGTGTGAGTTGTTCCAGCAGGCGGTGCGCTTCATACAGCACGGTCATGCCAGGAGCCTCATAGACGCCGCGGCTTTTCATGCCCACAAACCGGTTTTCAACAACATCGATCCGGCCGACGCCGTTCCGTCCGCCGATTTCGTTGAGTGCCTTGACCATCTCCAGCGGAGAATGTGGTTTGCCGTTGAGTTTCGTCGGCACGCCGGACTCCAAAGACACGGTGACTTGTTCTGGTTCATCGGGCGCTTCTTGTGGAGAAACGGTCATGCCGAATTCCACGAGGTCTAACCCGTTGACGGCGAGATCTTCTAGTTTGCCGGCTTCATAACTGATATGCAGACAGTTCTCGTCCGAGCTGTACGGCTTGGCCGTGGTCGCCTTGACTGGAATGTTCTTGGCCTCGCAGTAGGCAATCATCTCCGTTCGACCAGGGAACGCTGTGCGGAAGGCCTCGTTACGCCACGGTGCAATCATCTCAATGTCCGGCCGCAACGCCTCGGCAGCCATCTGGAAGCGGCATTGATCGTTCCCCTTTCCGGTTGCACCGTGTGCATACGCGTCCGCCCCCATCTCGCGGGCAACTTGCAGGCAAACTTTGGAAATCAGCGGTCGGGCGATGGATGTCCCTAGTAGATACAAGCCTTCATAGCGGGCTTGCCACTGCATGACCGGAAAAGCGAAGTCTCGGCAGAGTTCCTCCTGCACATCCACAATCCGCGCTGATGCCGCGCCCAGGTTCTTCGCCTTATCCAGAATCTCCTGGCGATCCTCACAAGGCTGCCCGAGGTCAACATATACGGCGTGGACGTCATATCCTTGCTCCTGCAGCCAGCAGAGGATAACGGACGTATCAAGACCACCGGAATAAGCGAGAACACAACTGGGCATGGCAAACAACAAGTGGAAATGTGAAGAACGCAAATCAAACTGACGATTTCGCTATTCTCGCCTGAGAAGACGTGCCTGGCAACGGGATGAACAACGGGATGAAACGGTGTCAATCTACGGCCAAAGTCATCCGGGCAGAATCCAGGCTGTCTGGCTCACGCTCCGCCATTGCGGACACGTTGGCATGCTTCAACCGCTAGTTGATCACAGCGTTCGTTCTCCGGGTGTCCGCTGTGGCCGGCCACTCGATGATATTCCACGTTGTGGCGGGTGACGAGCTGATCAAGCTCTTGCCAAAGTTCAACGTTCTTGACTTCGACAAGTCGTTTGCGCTCTTTGCGTTTCCACCCATTAGCTTTCCAATTGGCCATCCACTCGGCAAGCCCCTTGCCGACATAGACGCTGTCCGTGTAGAGCTTGACATCGGCATCTTGCTTGAGCCGCCGTAAACCCTCAATCACGGCTTGCAACTCCATGCGGTTGTTGGTCGTTCGCGATTCACCGCCAGAATCTTCTAGCTCCTTGCCCGATTTCTGGTCACGAAGAATGAAGGCCCATCCGCCGGGCCCAGGGTTCCCGCTGCAAGCTCCATCCGTGAAGAGCGAGACTTGAGCTCGTGCGTTGTCAGACATTGCAAATCGAGATTCTTCCAGGAAATTTCGTCAGGAGCCACTGTTTCACGACAGGCTACTTCCAATCAAGCCCGGAGAGCTGAGCGAGGGCGAGTTGCAAGGCATGCGTGCCGCTACGAGCGTGACCTTGGGCCGCCAGCGCGATGTACAACTGTTGAGCCAGCGCGAGTCCAGGCAGCGACAAATCCATCCGCCGCGCTTCCTCCAAGACAATACCCATGTCTTTGATGAAGTGCTCCACGTAGAAGCCCGGTTCAAAGTCTCCGTTGATAATCCGGGGCCCATAGTTGGAAAGCGACCAACTTCCGGCCGCACCGGAAGCGACGGATTTCAGCACGGTCTCCAAGTCCAAGCCGGCTTTGTATCCATAGAGCAGGGCTTCGCAAACGCCAATCATGCATGTACCGATCAACGTTTGATTGACCATCTTAGTGTGCTGGCCAGCGCCTGCCGGTCCTTGATGGACAATGGTCTTGCCCATTGCATTCCAGCAAGGGCTGAGTGACTCGACCACATCCTGGTCACCTCCGATCATGATAGACAGCCGTGCCTCCTTGGCACCGACATCTCCGCCAGAGACGGGAGCATCAACCGCGTGAACGTTCTTGGCAGCGGCAGCTTGTGCGATCTCAATCGCCAGTGAGGGTTTGCTGGTTGTCATATCGACAATGATGCTACCTGGCTTGCTGCCTTGCAGGACGCCATGTTCGCCCAGGATGACTTCCCGGACATCTTGCGGATGGCCAACGATGGTGAAAACGACGTCCGAGGATTCAGCGACGACCGCAGGGTTTTCGGCCCAGGCGGCGCCGTTTTGAACCAAGCTCTCCGCTTTGGACTTTGTGCGATTATAGACGGTGGCCGCAAATCCTTGATCGATCAGGTGACCACACATGGATGCGCCCATGACGCCGGTTCCGATCCAACCAATCCGAGTTTTACCAGGTTCAACGGTGGGCATAATTCTTGTTTGTGTGACAGAAGAAAAACAGCATTTGAAACGGATGGCTTCCGTGAAGACGCCAGCGGTGACTCGCGTGGCAGATTTCCCAAAACGGAATGGCTGCCAAGAACTTGCACTGGCTATGCCGAAGGCCGGCGGAGAATTTCCTGCATGATCACGGCGTTACGGAGATTGGCCGGATTGCGGAACATCTCCACAAGAGAATCCGCGATGGGAGCGACTTCGTTTGGGGCTCCGTCAGGCGAAGCCGATTTTTGAGCGTTCGTATCCGCATCCAGCAAACTACGATCGCCAAACGTGTCGAGATCGCGAGCGGCCAGCCGGTCATCCAAGGAGCTGATGTCATGATCGAAAGCCGCGTGAACGTGTTGCTCCAGATCGTGTTCATGCCCCTCCAGGTGCCCCATGCTTTCGGCCGAGGCGGCAAAGTCTGACGTTTGCAGGCCAGAATAGCTGGCCGGTGAGGTTGTGCGCTTGCCGGGGCGCGGCGGTTTGGTCCGCTGAAGGCGAGATTGAGCGGGCGGCCGTTTGGATTGCGACGGCTGGCTGTGCGGAACGGGAGGTCGCGTGGATTGCGTTTGTCGTGATCGTTGAGCGGATGGAAGTGGGGTTGAGGTTTGCTGTCGCTGCGGAGCTTGCGAAGAACCACGCTGCTGCGCGGCAGAGCGGAGGAAAGCGTCAACCTCAGCTTCCTGAGACATCTGAGGTTGCTGAGCCTTCCGAGCTTGCTGGGCTTGTTGTCGCTGCCGTTGGCGTTTGGCTGCTTCAGCCTGCCGCTTCTTTTGTTCTTCTTGCTTGGCCTTGGCTCCGGCTTGATTGATTGCCCAGACGATAAACGCAATCACAAGCCCAATGATTCCGGCAAATTCAGATAGATCGACGGCAAGGAGCAGAATCATGACCTGACCGAGAGTGCAAGTGAAGTTATTTGGCGGAACTGCTCGTGGCGATGGATTTCCGCATATCTGTATCGGCTTGAACGTTGCGCAGGCGATAGTATTCAAGGATTCCCAGCCGACCTGAGCGGAAAGCTTCACTAATGGCCTTGGGGACTTCAGCCTCAGCTTCCGTGACTTTGGCCCGGCTCTGTTCAATCTCAGCAATCATTTCCTGCTCTTTCGCCACGGCCATGGCACGCTTGCCTTCGGCCCGTGCGCGGGCAACGCGCGTGTCGGCCTCGGCTTTGTCTGCTTGGAGGCGGGCGCCAATGTTCGAGCCGACGTCAATATCAGCGATGTCAATCGAAACGATTTCGTAAGCTGTTTGCCGATCCAGCTTACGAGCCAAAACAGCTTTGGAAATGGTGTCCGGGTTCTCCAGCACCGCCGCATGCGTTTTGGAAGAGCCAATGGCGCTGACAATGCCCTCGCCAACGCGAGCGATGATCGTCTCTTCCGTGGCGCCTCCGATCAACTGATGGATGTTCGCCCGCACAGTGACGCGCGCCTTGACTTTGAGTTGGATGCCATCTTTGGCAACGGCGTCCAGCGTTTCCCGAGCCGAACCGCGAGCTGGGCAATCGATAACTTTGGGATACACGCTCGTTTGCACGGCTTCCAGCACGTTGCGGCCGGCCAAGTCAATGGCGGTTGCCAGCTTGTAGTCCAATTCCACAATCTTGGCTTTACTGGCAGCAATCATTGCCCGGATCACCAGCGGGACATTGCCACCGGCCAGGTAATGGGCTTCTAACGCTTTGCTGACAATTCCGGAAGATTCTCCCAAACCTGCCTGCACGGCCATGATCTTTCCACGAACGATGATGGAGGGATTGACCTTGCGAAACGTCATTCCCAAAAGATCAAAAATGCCGATGCCTGCGCGCGTTGTCACGCTTTGAATCCAAAGCTTGAAATACCGCGCAAAGATGGCCAAGAAAATGATGCCAATGATCAAAACGATGACCAGGCCCACAATCAGGGCAATCTGAGTCAAATCGATTGAGTTTTCTTGAGCGAGCAAGCGCATCCGTCACGTCCCAAAACGCAAGTGATCATTGTGACTAGTTGGTTCGCGGAGAACGTTCGCCCCGCGTGATTCTGTCATTCCCGCCTTTGAAGAATCTCGCGCATTGTAGCAGCTTGCGGATGGACGTGCGCCTGGTCTGGACCTTCATTTTGGACCTTCACCTTCCCGCTAACGACCCGTTTCGTTAGATCCTGACCGCGGATCACTGTCTGTTTTCTCGATTCGCATTGCCGAATCGACAATTCGGCCCGTTGTGTTGGGAATTCGCGTCCGGTTAGATTGGTGAGAGCTTGCTGCGTGTGTCAAATTCGGTATTCGTGCCGTGACACAACATCGGCTGAACAGTTTTCGCGGAGCGACCAGGATTGGCAAAGAAGTCAAAAACCCATGCTGGCGGAAAAACTCCCAACTTCGAGCACGCGCTCGAAGAACTGGAAGCCGTGGTGCACGAATTGGAGCATGGTGAGCTCGGGTTGGCCGAAGCTTTGCAGCGGTACGAGTTGGGAGTCAAACGTCTCCGGCAATGTCAAAAGTTGTTGGAACAGGCGGAGGAACGTATTGAAGTTTTGACGCGGGTTGACGCGGAGGGGAACCCTGTAACTCGCGCGTTCTCCACGGAGCAGAGGCCCTCGCAATCGGTCAAAACCAAGCGGAGAAAGCCATCTACGAGAACCGCATCAACCTCGGAGAGCGATAAGCTCTCGAATCGCGGCAGGTCCGCACGCCGGGCTCGGCCAGACTCCATGGAGCCGGACGCTCCATTTGAGGAAGAGTCACGAGAAGACACAGAGTTTCTCGAAGGCACGGAACCGTTTGACGATGACGGTGGCCTTGAGAATGAGCTGTTCTGACGATTCCGGAGCCAGCCACGCAGAGATTCCATCACAGCCTTCACCAAAGTTCAGCAACGCCAGAAATGTCGCCCGAGTTTTCCTCACACGTTGAATCCGAGGAGCCAACCGTTGGGGATGTAGCCAACCTGTCGCCCGATGCGCCCGTTGCGGATGTTCTCCGTACCTGCCGAGGTATAGTTGATTCAGAACTGCGTCGGCTAACAGAGTTCTTGGCCGAGCCTGGTAAGTTTGGCAGGAGTTGCCCCGCGGATCTCAAGAAGGCCATTCGGTACAGCCTGCTGGCCCCCGGAAAACGGCTAAGGCCAGCAATCGTGCTGTTGGCCGCTGAGGCCAGTGGCGGCGACGTTGCCGCTGCGCTACCGGCGGCGTGTGCTGTGGAAATGATCCACACGTATTCGCTCATTCATGATGACTTGCCAGCGATGGACGATGACGATCTGCGCCGCGGCCTGCCCACTTGCCATCGTGTGTTTGGCGAGGCGATGGCCATCCTGGCAGGCGACGCGCTGTTGGCATTGGCTTTCCAAACTGTGTCTGAGACTCGCCCTCTGAATGTGGCCGCCGAGTGCTGTGCTGCGTTAGCTTCAGCCGCCGGACCAGAGGCGTTGGTCGGCGGACAGGTTGACGATCTGGCTTCCGAAACAGCGGACGAGCACAGTCCAGAACAACTCCAGGCGATTCATTCGCGAAAGACGGCGGCCATGTTTGCTGTCTCCGCGCGGTTGGGAGCGATGGCAGCCCAGGCGCCTGCCCGCCAAATCACTGATCTTGAGGAATATGGGTATGCACTCGGGCTTGCGTTCCAGGTCACGGACGATCTGTTGGATGTGCAGGGCAAGGAGGCTAAAGTGGGTAAGCGTGTTGGCAAAGACTCCGACCGCGGAAAACTCACATACCCAGGGCTCCTCGGTGAGGCGGAAAGTCGCCGATGGGCCAAGGATTGGATTGACGACGCCTGTGCTCGCGTACAATCACTCAACAACCCGCGGCGCTTGGAAGCGCTCGCCCAAACCGTCTTGGAAAGGGATCGTTAATGGACCGGTTGCTTTCTCAAATTGAATCTCCGCTTGATTTGAGTGACTTCTCCAACGACAAGTTGGACGAATTGGCTGCGGAAATGCGCGAAGTTCTGTGCAACCTGGTCAGCAAGCGGACAGCGCATTTTGCGTCCAACTTGGGCGTGATCGAGCTTTGCTTGGCTTTGCACACAGAGTTCGATTTTCGTACGGACCGCCTAATTTGGGACACCGGCCATCAAATCTATCCGCAGAAGCTGATCACCGGTCGATATCACGAGTTTCCCACGATCAGGACGCGTGGCGGATTGATGGGGTATCCCAATCCGCAAGAAAGTGAATACGACCTGTTTATGACGGGCCACGCCGGGTGCAGCGTCGCCACAGTGATGGGCCTACACGCCGGCGACGAGCTGCAAGGTGAATCTCAACGGCAAGCGGTGGCCGTGATTGGGGATGGAGCCTTTCCCAGTGGGATTGTTTTTGAGGCCTTTAACAACGCCGCAGGCATGCGCAGCAAATTGCTGGTTGTCCTCAACGACAATGAGATGTCGATCTGCCCGCGTGTGGGAGGACTGGCAAGCTACCTGGATCGTCTGCGCATGAATCCGTATTACCGCGGTTTCAAAGATGAAGTCTCCAGGATTATCAAGAATGTTCCGGTGATCGGGGATCAAGCTGAGCGCTTCGTTTGGCAAATGAAGGAAGCCATCAAGGCAGGCGTTCACGGCGGCATGCTGTTTGAAGAGTTGGGCTTTAAATATTTCGGCCCCATAGACGGTCATAACATTCGCACGTTGCGAAAGACCTTGAAGAAGGTCAAGCAGGTGGACGGACCAGTGCTGTTGCACGTCCTGACGGAGAAGGGGCACGGTTTTCAGCCTGCGGCGGAAGACCCAGTCTTCTTCCACACTCCCGCGCCCTTTGAGCGGGAGGAGGAAAACGTCGTCGCGATCAAGAAGAGCAAATCGCGCGCGTACACCAACGTTGCCAGCAGCGCGATCCTGGAGCACCTGGAACGTAATGACAAGGCCACCGTCCTGACCGCGGCGATGTGCCAGGGCAACAACCTGGAAGTCGTCCGCGATACGATTCCCAAGCGATTCTTTGATACGGGCATCTGTGAATCATTTGCCGTCGCGTTTGCCGCTGGACAAGCCAAGGCGGGGATGCGCCCGATCGTAGCGATTTACAGTACCTTCCTGCAGCGAAGCTACGACCAGATCTTCCAGGAAGTCGCCCTGCAGAACCTACCGGTCACGTTCATGTTGGACCGTGCTGGTTTGACAGGACCGGACGGACCCACACACCACGGCATGTTCGACATTGGATACATGCGCGTGTTTCCGAACATGGTTGTGATGGCGCCAGGTGACGCATTTGATCTGCCGTTGATGTTGGAGTTCGCTCAGCAGCATCCAGCTCCGGTTTCCATCCGCTATCCCAAGACAACGGCGGAGGAGATCGCCCGTGACGTGCGACCAGTTCAATTCGGCAAGTCTGAGATCGTGCGCGAGGGCAAGGACGGCACGATCATCGCTTTTGGAACACTGTTGCCCAATGCCGTAGCAGCGGCCAAAGAACTCGAAGCTGATGGTCTGAAGATTCGGGTCATTAACGCACGGTTCGCCAAGCCGTTAGACAGGGAGACGATCCTTGATGCCGTGTCTCAGACACCTTTTGTGATCACTGTTGAAGAGGGGGCGTTGAATGGTGGGTTCGGAAGCGCGGTCTTAGAAGCCGCTGCGGATGCTGGTGTCGCCGCGAGTCATGTCAAACGGTTGGGCGTTCCCGATCAGTTCATCGAACACGGTGATCGCGCTGAATTGTTGGCCGACCTTAATTTGGACATGGCTGGCCTGGTGAAAACGTGCCGTGAACTGGCATCCGCCGAAGCGAGTGCCTCCGATCAGCAGCAATTGACTGGGCGAGCAAACGCCGGGTGAACCTTTACGTGGCGGCAGGCTGTAAAGAGGTCCAGTGGTTTGAAAGCCGTATTGGCGCTTCAACAGGCTGATAGAGCGCTTCTCTTGTTGACGTTCGTCGCCAACATTGACGAATTCGGATGTTGAGGTGTTGGTCGACAGCCGACCCTACGCGCAGAACTGGAATCAACAAAGCGCTCGAGAAACATCTCCCTGATGAGTGCTCCTTCATCTCAGGCTCCACCGCTTCGTGGGCGCGTGATTGAATTGCTACAGCGTTCCCCGCGCGCCATGCTCTCATGCGTACGGGCGAAATTATCATTGGTCAAATTTTTCCATCTTCCAGGGAGGTGGCGCAAACGCTTCATGCCCAGCAATTAACCAGCAACGGGACCGCCAACATCACCG
>JALCBR010000073.1 GCA_028066245.1 Pirellulales bacterium
CGCGGGAGCAGGTTGTCGGTTCTGTGAATCACCTTCTGCGCAGTTTCTCACAGAAATTTGCGAACAACCGATGGCATTGAAGAGGGATCCTCTATTAAGAATGCAAGAAGATCCCGAGGGGAACGCCCAACAGAGAGCCGTTCGCCGGAAGGGTTTGCGCTTGAGCGCATAACTGTAAATCTAGATATACACCTTATCTGGTGTTTTTGCCTTCGATCATGGGGCGCTTTCGTGGAACTACGCCGAGCGACCATTGGGGCGGGAGATTTCGTTTCGCGCGCACAAAAAAGCCCCGGCCGACGGTAGAACCGCCGGCCGGGGAGTCACGCTTCGGTGAGAGGATAGAGTTCAATCCACCCTTCGGGACTTAGTTTCCACCAAGTCGGACGCAACGATCGTTGCCGCGGTCACTGGGTCGGCCGTTGCCATCACAGAAATCGCCGCGATCAAAGTAACGGCTGCCAGCGCAGCGGCCACTGTGGCTTGAAACGCCGTTGAAGCTGTACGATTGATTCAGCGAACCGATGGCGCCACCGACGTCGGCCATCTCGGTGACGACGGCTTCACGCAGGCTGGTCCAAGCGGCGATGGTACCGCAAATCACGATCGTCAGGACGACAATCATCTCTGTCGAGAAGGCAAACCCTTCTTCACCCTTCCAAAATGAACGCATGTGCATCTCCCGTAAATGTAACTTTGTGACAACTTCGGCTTATGTAAAGCCTCTACCGGATGAATAGTCTAGGCAAAATTTGTGCCGAAATCGAATTGAGTTGAAGGCCCCACCATCGAGACGGACCGCAGTGCGTTGATAAACGGGGCAATGGGAGTTAACAGACTGCGATCACTGCTGGCACATTCCGCATTCGCGCAAACAAAAACCCCCGACCAACGGAAGAACTGCTGGCCGGGGGCACATTTGGTGAGAAGGTGGTCGACTCACCCTACCAGGGCTTAGTTGCCACCAAGTCGAACGCATCGCTCGTTGCCTTGGTCACTGGGTTGGCCGTTGCCATCGCAGAAATCGCCGCGATCATTGAAGCTGCTACCAGCGCAGCTGCTGCTGTGGCTCGAAACGCCATTGAAGCTGTACGACTGGTCCAGCGAACCGATCGCTCCGCCGATGTCCGCCATCTCGGTAACGACGGCTTCACGCAGGCTGGTCCAAGCGGCGATCGTGCCGCAGATCACGATCGTCAAAACGACGATCATCTCTGTCGAGAAAGCAAACCCTTCTTCACCCTTCCAAAATGAACGCATGTGCATCTCCCGTAAACGTGACTTCATGACAATTTCAGCTTATAAAAAGCCATAACTGGACGGCGTGACGAAGCAAAATGTATGCCGAAACCAAAAAAAAGCCAAAGTTGGGCGTACTGCCTGCGGATTTTCGGCTTGGCGCCTTGGGGGATTTTCAGCTTGGCGCCATAGGCCAGGAGATTACCGAAGGGGCGACGGTGAATCACCGGGGCTTCCCTCGCATGCGCTCAGTCCAGCCCCGGCCACCCTGTCCGCGCGGGAAGTCGGTGAGAGGTTGGACAACGCGACCACCGAAGACTCGAAGCCCTATGGCAGCCGCTCTGAGAGCTATTCTTAGCGCATAAAAAACCCCGGCCTGCGGCAAACCACAGGCCGGGGATCACATTCGGCTGGGTGGCGGCCGGGGCTGGAGAGCATCGCTCGAAGTCCCGGTTCTCTGCCAGTGTTAGTTCCCTGCAATTCTTATTGGTCTGAATCCATGCCCAGCCATTCGTGAGGAATGGAGTCAGGCTGGAGGTCGTTTCTTGGCTCTCCGGCGAACCACCCTGCGCTCGACCACGGCCAATCTTTGGCTGCGTCAACAAGTCGCTTGCGCACGGGATTCAGGTGAAGATAATCAATCATCGCAAGCAGCGTTTGCGATTGAATCACGTTGCGATCGTACCCCCGGCCGGGTTGCCAGAAATGATGTTCGATTCGCGCTCCACGTTGGGCACGGATTCTCGGCAACCAATGGGGCGCATACTGCTTGAGATACGCGATTGCCTTGCGGGCGACCGGCTCCTTAACACGCCGCAAGAATCGAGAACCATCATATTTTGGGGTTCGCGGGCACACGATGAGATGCACATGGTCCGGCATGAAAACGTACGCCCAGAGTTGAAAATCGCATTCAATTCTCGCCGCGTGCAGGCTTTCCGCCAACCAGATACACGTGCGATTCTTTGCCAGAAACGGGAATCGGTGGTAGCAGGAGAATGTAAACTCATGGGCATGGCCGGGGTCGTCGAATCCGCGCGGGCGATGAACACGATCCCGATAATGCATGGAAATGCCCGGTAAGAAGATAACGCCCGGTTTGCCGCTTGGTGAACCACTGTCAGGGTGGCCTGCTGGTTTTCTGCTGGTCCAACCTCAAGGTGAAGGTGGTCGGGGGCTGGAGAGCATCGCTCGAAGCACCGGTTTTCTGTCAGTCTAGCCTGACGCTTGGTCTTGCTCCCTCTTGGTGAATCACCGGGGCTTCCCTCGCATGCGCTCAGTCCAGCCCCGGTTCTCTTCAATTACACGCAAAAAGCCCGGCTTGCGGGTAAACCACAGACCGGGAGCTGCTTGAATAAGCTGGTTCAAACGTTCGTCAGATGTTAATTACTGACTGACCGTTGTTGGATCTGCTTGGCCCAGTTGGACACAGCGCGGAGTACCGTCGGTTCTACCACCATCACAGAAGTCAGCGGCGTCACTGAAATCGCTGCCTCTGCAGAAACTGCTGTGGCTTTGAACTCCGTAGAACGTATAGCCTTGGTTCAAGCTTGCAATCGCGCCACCAACATCCGCCATCTCAGTAACGACGGCTTCACGCAAGCTGGTCCAAGCGGCGATGGTGCCGCAAATCACGATCGTCAAGACAACGATCATCTCTGTCGAGAAGGCAAACCCTTCTTCACCCTTCCAAAATGAACGCATCTGCATTTCTCCCAAGATATAGAATCCGAAATTGTCACGAAGGATCGATCCGGACTGCGGCAAAAGCACGATCAATGCCACGAGAGACGCTGCTGCAGCACTCGCAATTTCCAGGAAAAATCCAGGTTTTCTCTTGTCGATCTTGGCCGAAGGCTGGCAAGAAAACGCCGGAAAACCGACTGACCCATGTCTCAGAAAATGAAAAAAGTTTTGCGATCTGTAGAGCGAGGCCAGAAATAAAAATATAAAAAAATCCGCCCACCAACGTACTGGTGAGAATCCAAGCCTAGCTAGCGCCACTCACAGGCAGCATAGGCGAGGTCAAGGCGTTTACGATTGAGCGCACAGGCGCAAGGACTGCTTTACAGATCGGCGCTAAACTCGGATTCCCTTCCGATATCGCCATATGCACCAGATCGCCCTGACCCCGTCCCGCCAGCCAATCTTCTTGCCTTCTTCGTAGGAACGCCCGTGATAGCTGATGGGCCGCTCGAAGATTCTGATGCCTGGCAGCTTCGCGACTTTGGCGTTGGGTGCCACTGGCAAGCGCAGTCTGCCAGTGTTTTTCGTACGGTTGTACCTCTCCGTTCTAGTTTGAGTACGACGAAGCAATCCCTGGGTGGCCGGGGCTGGAGAGCATCGCTCGAAGCCCCGGTTCTCTGTCAGTCTAGCCTGACGCTTGGTCTTGCTCCCCCTTGGTGAACCACCGGGGCTTCCCTCGCATGCGCTCAGTCCAACCCCGGCCACCCTGTCCGCGCGGGAAGTCGGTGAGAGGTTGGGCAACGCAATCACCGAAGACTCGAAGCCCTGTGGCAGCCACTCTGAGAGCTATTCTTAGCGCATAAAAAACCCGGGCTGCGGCAAACCACAGGCCGGGGATCACAGTTCGGCTGGGTGGCCGGGGCTGGAGAGCATCGCTCGAAGCCCCGGGGCTTCCCTCGCATGCGCTCAGTCCAGCCCCGGCCACCCAATCGTCTGATGTCCAGGTGCCAATCGTCTCTATCGAGATGGCGTCTCTTCCTCGCGCTTCACGGCTCGGATCCCCTTCCGATACCGCCATATGCACCAGATCGCCCTGACCCCGTCCCGCCAGCCAATCTTCTTGCCTTCTTCGTAGGAACGCCCGTGATAGCTGATGGGTCGCTCGAAGATTCTGATGCCTGGCAGCTTGGCGACCTTGGCGGTCATTTCCGGCTCAATGCCAAATCGTTTTTCGCGCAGAGTTGGCGAGATCTGCTGCAAGACCTCGCGCCGGAAGACTTTGTAACAGGTCTCCATATCCGTCAGGCTGAGATTGGTAAACCAGTTGGAGAGCATGGTCAGGACCCGATTGCCCTGGGCATGCCAGAAGCGGAACACCTGGCGATTGTTGCCGGAGAACCGGCTCCCGTAGACCACGTCAGCTTCGCCTTCGGCGATGGGCTGAATGAGATAGCGAAATTCGGCCGGATCATATTCCAAATCGGCGTCTTGGATGATGATTGCTGTGCCGGTTGCAGCCTGGAAGCCTGTCCGCAGTGCTGCTCCTTTTCCTTGGTTGCGCTCATGGAAGATGACCTGTAGGTCTTCATCTCCACGCATCCCGTCTAGCAGATCTCTCGTTCCGTCTGTACTGCCGTCATCGACAATCACAATCTCGGTCGGCACTCCACAATTGCGCACGCTTTCAATGACCCGCTCCAGCGTCTTGACCTCGTTATAGACGGGAATGACGACGGAGAGCACAAACCCTGTCGGCAGACAAAAGATGCCCAGCCGCTTACATGTGTCAGCCCCCAGCAGTTGCTGAGCGAGACGCAAACGTTCCGGTTCCTCCAACTGTGCTATCGAAGAGGCCAGCGCATGAGGATCTTCTGCCTTATCAGGCTCAGAACGAATCGGGAGGATGTTGGGTTGGGCCGACATAAGTGCAATACGCGAGAAGGCCGTCAAGGGGGCAACAATTGGGAGAAGCGGCGGAATCGTAGCGAAAACTGCGGACCGAAGACACGGCAATCAAGAGAAACGGCCTTTCAAAGTCATTTTCCAGCTGAACCGCCCCTCAGATTGGGGGAGAACCGTCACAACGCCCACTTTGCAGTTTCTTGCATTCAAGTAAGCCGGCCCCGACCCTCAGGAACTGCAAGCTATGCTTGCAGGCCGCACTCACGAACAAACGGGAGTCAACAGGCATGGCAGGTTTGAAACCAACGCGTCGCAGCACGATTCGCCAAATCGTTTCGCGATTTTCGAGTTTGCTCCGCGAGAACGCGGCCAACGCGGTCGTTGAGTATTCATTGATCGTCGCGGTTGTGGCAGCGGTCGTTATCCTGGCCGCCAGCTCGCTCGCTCCCAAGATGTTCGATGGGATTGTCGCGAGTGGATCTGATTGGCATCGTCAGGCACACGACATGGCCGCCAGGGCCAAAAACGATGATGGCCAAAAAGCAAACGATCCGCAGCCCATCGAGTTCGAAGCT
The DNA here is from genome assembly GCA_028066245.1 of Pirellulales bacterium. GTDB lineage: Bacteria > Planctomycetota > Planctomycetia > Pirellulales > S012-138 > CALJLD01. The sequence continues at coordinate 5,403 of JALCBR010000073.1, forward strand.
GATCGACCTGTTCCTTGGTTTCAGTTTGGGCTGGTGAGTGCCGCGCTGCTTGCCGGCGGAGCCTACTTTGTCGAGCGGCATCGAGTCCGCCGAAAAGCAGAGCAGGAGGCTGAAGAAGCCGAGGAGCAGCGGTTCCGCAGCGAGGTTGAGCTTGACCCCGTCCAGCAGCCACGATTCATTGCCAAGCGTCAGCAAATACTGCGGTTCATCACGAAGCGTCATACCGAAACGAATACGCGGATGCGTGTCGGCGACGTGATGACCCCTAAACTGACGGTCGTTCCGCGCCAAATGAAGGTCGCAGAGCTACGCCAACTGATCCAAGACGAACAAGTGCGCCATGTCTTGGTGACGAACCCCAATGGCTCCCTGGCCGGTGTGATCAGTGACCGCGACATCGCTGCGCGATCGGGGGCGCGGGCCGAGGACCTCATGACCGCGGATCCGCTGAGTGTGGAGGAAAGTCTGGTCGTCTCTGAAGCGATCAGGCTGATGGTTTGTCACGGGATCTCCTGCCTGCCTGTGACACAAGGCGATTTCCCAATGGGCTTGCTCACTACAACAGACCTCCTGCTGACGTTTCAGTGTGCCCAACAGCTTCTCAAGCAGGTTGCCTCGGCCGCACCCCACCCGGAACGGTCCTGTGCAGAGGGTCTGGCCGACTTTAGCTCGACTGAGTTGCAGGCCAATCTGCAAGCTTAGTTGGCAACTCACTCGCCTAACATTCACCGCTTGTGTCGCGTGCAGGAACGTCAGCAGGAGCTCGTGCAACTGGCGGAAACATCGCTCAGCAAGTCAGTCAACTCATCCACATGGCGTTCTCGCGTGTGAATGTTGACCATGTTCATCCGCAGCCAGGTGAGTCCGTCATGTTGGACGGTGCTGAACCAGGCTTTGCCGGTTGCCGCGACCTCTTGGGCAATCCGTATTTGCAGAGCGTCAAGCTCGCCCGGGGCGAGCCCATCTGGCTCCCAGCGGGCACAAGCCACGGAAAGCTGGCCACCTTTCAAGACACGAAAGCCTGCTTCATCCAGTCGGTCTTCAATTCTGCGCGTCAGTTGAATGTTTCGCCGGACCGCATTGCGAACCTCACTCCATCCGTGAGCGCGCAGCGTCATCCATACCGTTAGTCCGCTGCTACGGCGTGACGTGGGCAATCCACGGCGAAACGGATCAACGTTTCCATCGCCCGGAATATAGGACGTAGCTACCTCAAACGCTTCCACCTCCACCTGCCGATGTGGTGTGAGCAACAAGCCGGCGGTGATGGGCATAAAGAACCATTTGTGCGGATCAATGGCGATGCTATCCGCCTGGCCAATCCCGGCAAACTCTTGCGGAGGCGGATCAAGCAACAAAGTGGCTCCGCCATAGCAGGCGTCGACATGCATCCACAGATCATGGCGACGGCAGATCTCTGCGATGGCGGCAGTGTCATCAATGGCTCCCGTGCCTGTAGTACCACCGTTGGCAACCACCGCAAACGGTATATGTCCTTCCGAGCGATCACGCTCGATCTGCCGCTCCAGCGCCGCCAGGTCAATTGTTCCTCGGCCTTGGATGGGAACATTCACCACGCTCTGCGATCCAAGCCCGATAGCGGCTGCCGCCCGATCAATGCAAAAATGGGCGACCGCTGACCTGTACAGCAAGGGCCGGCCCGGTACAGATGCAGGCCCGGCAGTGGTCCATTGGCGAAAATGAGCGTGTCGGGCAAGCAACAGTGCCTGGATGTTGGCGAACGTCCCCCCGGGTAAGATCATCCCCGAGGCATCGTCATTCAAACGGCACAGTCGGGCGAATTCCTTGATGACTTCTGTTTCGGCTGCTGTGATGGCCGGGCTCTGGTGGAAGGCGCCGCCATTGTTGTTAAGCGAGGACAGCAGTAAATCTGCCAAGGGACCGGCGGGTAGGGGCGAGGAATTCACCAAGCCCAAATACAACGGATGCGGCGTTCCCATGGAATGGGGGAGAACGCGCTCCCCGAATTCCTGTAGGGCTTGATCAACTCCCACGCCATCATCACTCAACGTCCCGGCAAACAGTTGATGTGCCTGTTCTCGCGTGATCCCCGGATCGACGCGGCGCTCTTCAAGACCAGCGTAAATCTCTGTGTAATATTCGGCGGCACGCCCCGCCGTCCTCTGCAAACTCTCTCGGGACACATCCAGACTCATACGCAGGTTCCCACAGAAAAAATAAGGTCGATGTCGTTCTCGCTTCGAGATCGGCCGGCTCTTGTGGAGGCAGTCCATCTCGACGGTGATGCACTGATCGCGTGCGCAGCAGCACGTTAGAAACTCAATGTTTGCGACCAGATGCGGCAATGGATCAAGCATGCGGGTTTGTCTGGGCGCCGTCAACGGGCAGAAGCAACTTGGGAGAGATCGTCCGCAACGCAACATCTACTGCCGCCAGAGTTTTGTGCGAAATCCAACGCTTGGGCTCTCGTCCACAAGATCACTTCAGTGCATGCTTTTTTTCGCGAGTGCGGGATTCGTTGACCGCAACCAGCGCTTGGGGCTCACGTTTGAGAAGCTTGATAAGTTGACTTGTCGATATTCCTAGATGATCGGCTGCCGGATTGGGTTCGTAGTGACACGCTGTCATCACGTCGAGTGCCTCAGCCAACAGTGCCGGGAAATCTTGATGGGCCGGATTGATTGAGATCCGGCCGTTGCCACAACGCGATTGCCAGCGAGCACTTGGCGCTTCAGGCAGCTGCTCGCCTGGAGTCATCGTACGAATTTGCAAGGCCAAATTGACCCGCAGCCGAAATATCGCTTGCGTGAGATTTTCCGCCTGCTGCCGACGTTCGTTCGCTTCCGCGCTGATCCCAGAAGGCTCATGCGTGACAATGACGGCTGTTTCTACCTTGTTGCGATGTTGCCCGCCTGGACCACTGCGCCGCAACCGTTGCGTTGTGCACTTTTTGCGCAGCTCGTCATTGGGCAAAGCAGCAGGATGCGAAATCGAGCTCATCTTGTGCGTGACGGGAAGTCCAACAATCGCCGCCGAATGTCAGAGTCATTTATTGGCAACGAACTCATCTCCAAACGCCCGCAGGCGTTCAAGCGTGCTGCGAACATCATCATTTGTCGTGCGGGGGTTAATGGTGCAGAGGCGGAGGACGCTGTTTCCCCCCAGCACAGTTGAGGTCACGGTGGCAAATCCGTCTGTGAGCCCGCGATGCACGACTGCTCGATTAGCTTCTTCCGCAAGTTGCCCATCACCGCAGGGAGCATAGCGGAACGTGACCACGGCCAGTTGAGCCGAGGTCACCAATTCCATTCGATCCATGCTGCGAACCTCCCCTTCAGCATACCGAGCAGCATCCATTCCCCGTTGTATCGCAGAGCGAAAGGCAGACACACCAAAAGCTCTCAGCGAAAGCCAGAGCTTGAGCGCTTTGGCGCTGCGCGTCATTTGCGGACCAAAGTCATACAGATTGATAGCATCTGGGATCGTCTCAACATCCTGCAGATACTCACCAGTCATTTTGAACGTCCGGTACAAGTCACGCCGATCTCGTACGAGGACACAGCCGAGCTCATACGGCTGAAACAGCCACTTATGGGGGTCGATAACCAGCGAATCGACTTCGCTCAATCCTGGCAAAAGATCTCGCCCCTCTTGCGTCAAAACAGCGGCCGCTCCATAGGCACCGTCTGCATGGAGCCAAGTCTTGTTCTTCCGGCAGAAGTCGGCTAGTTCCGGCAGCGGATCGACGGCGCCCGTGTTTGTTGTTCCAGCGTTGGCGATCACACAAAACGGACGAAGTCCACGCTCAACGTCCGCGGCGAACCTGCTCTGCAAAGCCTCGATAGGTAATCGCTGATGAGCATCACTGGGAATCCGAACCAATTGCCTTGGCTTGAATCCAAGCAGGTGAAATGCACGGTCGACCGCTCTATGCGTCTGGTCGGAGCAGTAAGCCACCGCGTTTTGCAACTCTCCGGCAAGTTGAGCGTCGCGCGCTGCCGCCAGCGCAGTGAGGTTAGCGACGGAGCCGCCACTGGTGAAAATCCCGCCAGCTTGCTGAGGAAGTCCGCATTGACGCCGCAGCCACTGGAGCGTTGCCAACTCCATCTGCGTCGGCCCGGAGGCTTCCAGCCAATTTCCAGCGAACGCGTTGAACCCAGCAACCAAGGCCTCGGCCATGACGCTGACGAAATTGTTGGGACTGGGAACAAAGGCGAAGAACCGCGGGTGCATCGTCTGCCCGAACTGGCCGAAAACCGTATCCGAGACTTCGGCCAAGAGCTGCTCCAGATCTTGGGGCTCATCAGGAAAGGGCGATTGAAGCGAGTCCGTCAGTTCGGCTGGATCACGTATCTGAGTCACTAGGCTAGAATCAATGTCAACAAATCGTTGAACAAGCAACTCGACAACTTGATTACCAAAGTCGCGCATCGCCTGAGGCGAGAGTTGCAGTTGTTCAAGCGATTCAGACATTGTCTTGATGGCACCTCCGTCGTTTTGCCAGTACGGTTACGCGTGATCCTTAACGGGAAACAAGATGGCTTGAATCGTTCGCAGAGCGCCGAAAACCGTCAGCGACCCAGCGGAAAAAATCATCAGCCAAGCTTCCCATTGCAAGGAACTATCCAGGGATGCGAGGCTCTCAGCGGACTCCGTTCCAGTCAGAGTGACCGCACCGGCTCCAAACTTTGTCGCTAGCAGCATAGCGAACGTAAACCCAACCACGCCGGCGAGCAAGCCTGCCAACAGAGAGGCTCTGAGTGGACGGCGTGGTGTTTCTCTGGCCTCGCCCAAGAAGAGCGAACTGATCGCAATCGTCGTCAACATTTCCGCTGAAACAAATGCGCAAAATGTGCTTAGTATGCGCTGTGACGCTGCGTTGGCGACGCCGACAATATTTTCGGCCAGCACGTTGTTGGCCTCGCGTAGCTGCACGAGATTTGTCCGCAGGTCATGAAACGTGACCAACAGCAAAACACCTGTGAGCGTGAACACGACTCCGGCAAGCACCAGTGCTCGCTTGGCAGGGGTGGTCAAAGATCGGTAGATCGCCGCGATGCTGATTCCGTAGGAGGTCATGCACAACCCCAACCCCACGCCACAGGTTGCCCAGACGGTCACCGCCAAAGTTGTCGCCAAACCTTCCACCAAGGACGGCGTGGCCCCCACAGCGTAGGTATCCGCAAGTCGGTGCGTTGTGCACAACAACACAACGGCGGACATCAGAGAAAGACATCCTCCCATCAACATGTAGAATCGATCGCGAATCATTTCACGCTTCCTTGTGACGAAACCCAGCGGTCACTCCCCCATCGTTCCCTAAGAATGACAGCCGACAAGCCACTGAGTTCAGGAGGGTATTCGCGCATTCCGATGGCCGATTGTGCAAAATCGCCCCGAACGCTCCATAGGTATTGTTCTCGACAAGCCGTGACGCTACCGGCATTCTCAGTGTGAATTCACAGGCGCGCACCGCATAACTAGTTTGGCGTCAATGCGTTAGGCCGAACAAGGGGCTGATGCTGGAAATAGCAAAACCTGAGTCATCCTGTCGCGCGCAAAATCATCGCCCTGAGCACCAGTCAGTGCTCAGGGCGATTTCGATTCATGTCCTAATGTAACTTTGACTGCCGAACTATTTACCGTCAGCAAAGACTTCTTCCAGCTTGGCGCCAAGTTGTTCGCCGCGTACGTCCATCGCCATGATGTTGCCCTCTCGGTCGATCAAGAATGTCGCGGGAATGGCATTCACGCCGTACTTTGTTGCCAACGGGTGCGTCCACCCCGTGGCTTCCGGATCAGAGCTAAACAGGTTGACCCAGTTGATACCGCGTTCCTCGATGAACTTGGCGACTGCGGCTTGTTTCTTCGCTTCATCAAGGCTGATGCCGACAATTTCGAGGCCCTTCTCATGATACTTTTCGTAGTTGGCCTTCACGTTAGGCAATTCAGCAATGCACGGCCCGCACCAAGTCGCCCAAAAATCAACCAAGACAATTTTGCCTTTGTATTGCTCCATCGAGAACTCTTCGCCCGCTACGGTCGTTCCAGCGATTTCCATTGGTTTGCCAATCATCTCCAGCTTGGCTACTGCCGTCTTGACGTTCTCCAACGAATACTCGGCAACTTGAACCATCTGCAAGCCAAGCTCCCCTTCAACAGAAGCCGATGCTTTCTTCAAAGCTTTGTAGATGTGTGTCGCGTGGTCAAACTCCTGGCGGCTCAGTAAAAAACCACCCGCAGTATTGACGACCCGGTATTCATTGATCCCGAACGGCTTCGCATTGGCGATCAGCTCGTCCGACATCTTCACAAGCTTCGCATAGACTTCATCGCTGCCTTCGCCCTCTGCGATCTTCTTGAGCTCATCCAAGAATGCCTGAGATTTCTCGTCAAGCTCTTGTTCATCTTGAGCTTGAGACAGAGAGGCACTCAATGCAAGTGCACAGAATAATAGTGAGGCAATCAGTTTTCTCATTTGAATTCCTCAAAGGATGGGAGGTCTGTGGGCACATCTCCAAAAGCGACCATCAGGTTGCCGTACCAGCTACCCTAGCAAAAGCATCTCGCGGTGGGCAGCAGAGTTTTTCGCGACGTGTTATCGAATTCACACTCGGCGGCAGCCCCTTACCGGACTACGGGAAGTGCAAGGTCCAGACTCACTGAGCTCTCCATGTCGGGAATTAATCCACGCGTCAAGTCAACCTTGCAGCGCGCAAAACGCGGCATTTTCTTGGGTGATGGAAATCTCGCGTGGAGATTCTCTCTACCCCAATTGTAACACCGACGCCTTTGCGAACTTCGCAATGGACCAACCCACCCGTCGCGTCGAGGCGACCACATCGAGTGTGTCTGGCGGAAGAACGTTGCAGATCCGAAAGCCAGCTTTAGGAGATCTGTAGACCATAGCGGTCATTGAGAGCGTTACGACACGCTGTGACTTGTGCGTAGATGCCGTTGGAGTCGAAGATTCCTTCCTCGGCAAGGATTTCGCCCAGTCGCTGCAGGAGCTCGCTGCGGATCGGTCCTTGGAAGAGCAACATCAAACGTCGAGAGACCAAGTCATCAATCGTATAAGCCCATTCGTGGTGAGTCGCGTAGCGTGCAAGCGCTTCAGGGAGATTCGTGCCTGGCAAGAGCGTTATGGCGGAAGTGGGCCATCTTTGTTGGCATTCCTCCAGGACTACGGAGGTCTCATCACCGTAGAGACTCCAAACCGCCTCAACCGTTTCAGGAGTATGCCCTGTCGATTCAGCAATCTTGTCCTTTTCAGGTTGCTCTTCCACGCTGCCCTTCGCAAGCTCGACGCTGCCAGGCAAAGCACGTGACTCCGTCGTTGTCTTGCATGGTACATTGAGTCTTGCTGCAATCATCGCCGCAGCTTCAGCAGCCAACGCGCGCGCCGTCGTCAACTTTCCCCCGACGAGAGAGATCAATGGCACGGAAGCTCCCTCGTGTTCGACAATCCTATGATCTCGCGAGATAGCGCCTAAATCGCTGGAGTCGTTTTGAGGGAGCGGACGAACGCCGCAATACTGCAAGCTGACATCTTCGCGCAACAATCCTACCGTGGGGAAGATCCCATTGACGGCGTCAAGCAAGTAGGAGATTTCATCATCTGTCGCACGAGCCTTGCGAGGGTCACCATCGAACGCGAGATCGGTCGTTCCGATCAACGTGAACCGACCAAACGGCAGAACGAAAAACGGTCGGCCATCTTGGGCTTCCGCGTAAACTCCCTTGCCGCCAAGCTGCCCCTCTAACTTTGTGTTGACCGTCAAGAGATGCGACCCGGCCGTGCCGTTAATCAACTGTGACGGCGAAGAAACTTCCAGCCGATCCAAAGCGCTATCCAACCAGGCACCGGTGGCATTGACGATTAACGACGGCAGAAACTCAACGCCAACTTGATGTCTTGGAACTCCACGCACATAGCGGACAAAAAGCGTACTGCCTTGGAGCAGCGAGTCGCCATACGGCGTCACTGAGAAGCTAACGGCGTTGTCTTCAGCGGCGCGGCGTGCGTCTTCCAACACCGCCACCACCAATCGCTCAGCATAGGGAACTTGTGCGTCCCAATAAGCTGATTGAAAAGGGTACTTGTTGGCATCCAAAGGAACTGCGGCATCCGCGCCCGTCCTCATGGATGTGTGCTTTGGAAGCGTACTGTCCTTTGCATAACGGTCGTAGAGTGAAAGCCCCATTCGCACCAGCCATGCACCGCGGCGCGTGGCGGGTTTGGCTTGAAAGCCAAGAATCCGTTTCGCGGCTGCCCACAGTCCCCCCACTCGGCGCGTGGACGGAACATGCAGGCACAACGGCTTCACAAGGTGCCTTGCCAGCGTTAGTAGCCTGGTTCGCTCCGCCAGCGATTCTTTCACAAGGCGGAAATCGCCATGTTCCAAATAACGCAATCCACCGTGAATCAGCCGGGAAGAGTAGGCGGTGGCGCCCGACGCGATATCCGCCAGATCAACGACGTGCACGGGAATTCGATTGACGGTCAACTCGCGCGCGAGTGCTGCCCCGTTGATTCCGCCTCCGAGAATGACGACGGGTTTCATATGCTTAGGCCGCGAAATCTGATGCGGTCAAAGAAATCCAATTCAATCCGCTCTCGCTGAGAGAGCGATAGCATGTCAACTTTGGTTGCGATTGCCTAGAGCGATCTCGTGCACTGCTCCTATCACAACTGGCGAGATGCGGCGAATCCTATCCTGAGGTCACCGTGGGATCAAAGTCCAGTTGGTCCGCTGGAACCATCTGCATCTTTTCTCTGTCCCACCCCATCATTCGGCCTGTCCTCCATGATTCATTAGCCATGTTAACAGCGATGACACCTGCCAATCCCAACTCGGCGGGACAATGTAGCTCATCACCGTTGCGGATGTGATTATGAAGGTTGGTATGATGCAGCGAGATATCTTCGCCACCAGATTTTCGATGCGAGGCAAGCACCTTGCCGTCCTTGTCGCGAATTACCCAACCCGTGTTGGTGAAATAGAGTGTTCCACGGTAACCACGAATGACATGATCCACGCCTACGCGGTTGCTCTGAGTTCCCAGCACATAGACCGTCATGCCTCGGGGGTATTCGACAATCATCTCAAAGTTGTCCGGCAAGTCTCGACCGTCAGGCCATTGCCAGATACCGCCCATGCCCACAACGCGGCGCGGATACGTGAGTTTGCAGGCTTTCATGATCCGCGTCAGGCGATGAATGAATAAGTCTGTTGCGATTCCGCCGGAGTAGGCAGAGTAATTTCGCCATTCGAAGTAGCGGTGCGGATCCCAATCGGTCGCAGGCGCATGCCCCAGCCAGGCGTTCCAGTCCAGGTCTGAAGGTCTTTCAGCCCTCCCGTTGAGTTCCCGCTTAATCATCTCAGGATCTCGCCAAGGCCCGGCGGGTCCATAACGGCGAACGTACTCGATTTGCGCTTGCACCACGATGCCGCACTCGCCCTCTGCAATCGCCTCAGCCGCGGATTCATAGCTGTCATCCGACATGCCCTGCACGCCCACCTGCATGGCCTTGCCAGTTTCTTTCTGCGCTTTGATGACTTCCAGCGCTTCAGGAATCCGGTGCGTCATCGGCTTTTCACAATAGACATGTTTGCCGGATTTGAACGCTTCGATTGTCATCTTGGAGTGCCAGTGCTCAGGCGTAGCAATGGTGACGTAGTCGATGTCATCACGATCAATCACCTTGCGGTAATCTTGAAAGAACTCCTTGGCTCCGACAGTCCCTGCTGCGGCTTCCGCGCGACGTGTCCAGCAATCAGCAACGGCGATGGGTTCCAGGTTGTTCGTTTGCTTCAAGCGAGCGATGGCATTGATGTGGTTTCCGCCCATCCCGCCAACGCCAATGAACCCAACGCGCAGCCGATCATTGGCGCCTTGAATGTTGCCATAGCTTTGGGCCGTCCAAGTGGCTGCGGTCACCGCTGTGCCTGCAGCGATAAAACCACGTCGGGAAATGGAGCTAATCTTGGAGGGTACGTATCCCGAGTGAGCGGATGCGTTTGACATGGAACGGCCTCGATGAAGTCTTGAATTGGTAAGAAACTGGCGTTTTGCTGTCGGGCCACAGCAAATGCAGAATGCCAACCAGCCAGCAGAGCCTGATCATAGCAGTACGGCAACAGCATCGCACAGATTTTGCGCTATGGGGCCGGCGCGTGGTACTGAATACCCTCAACAAGCGCTATGCGCCGCGTGACGATGTGATGTGTAGTGGGTCTACCGATTATCGCGCGGGAGTCTTTAGCTCGCCTGTCTCGGGATCGAAGTAGGGCATGTTTCGCTTAAAGCTAAGTTGAGCTTCCGCCCTCAACTTGTCGACCAGTTGTTCCAGCATCTCTCGCGTCATCGCCTGATCCACTTTTTGGACAACATCCTTGAGTTCCTTCTTGCCCGGCTTGATCTCAGTCACCTCAATCAAATGCACGCCGAAAGGAGTGACGACCGGCGGTGAGATGTCACCAAGTTCGAGCTCAAACACCGCAGCGGCAAACGCGTCGGGCATGCTGCTATTCCGTTCGATCAAGCCAATGTCTCCGGAATTCTCTTTGCTGCCAGCGGAATATTGAGATACAGCTTCGGCAAATGAGATCGTTCCAGACACCAACCGGGATCTGATTTCTTCAGCTTGCGCACGGCGAGCGTCCACATCTGTCGATGGATCACCCAACAGGATGTGACGCACGCGCATCTGCGTCCCATCAAATTTCCGGCGATGCTTCGCAAAGAATTCTTTGCGAGCCTCAATGGTTAACTGCTGGCGACGATGCCTTCCCCAGCTGATGTCCCAGATGATGGAGCGTCGCAACGCGTCTTCAGTCAGTTTCTCTCGTTCCAAGTAATCCGTGAGCTGGGTCTGCTGGAACTCCAGATTTTTGAGAAACTCCTCATATGCAGTTTGAATTTCCGTATCCGTCGCGGCAATTTCCTGCGATTGCAACCAGCCGAGAATCAATCTCCGGTTAATTGCTTGATCGAGCGCTGCCGCTTCGGCGTAGGGCCGGGCTTCATCTGTGATTTCTCGTCCGCGCAAAGCCTCCCGCAGGACGCGTTCCACTTCCAATCGCGTCACGGCTTCTCCATCGACAGTGGCAACGACATCTTGTTGCCGCTGTTGAGCTGAAAGCGTTTCGGCAAACAATGCGACGACAACTGCAACAAACAGCAGTACCGTGAGACGATAGACGTTCAACTTATTCTCCTCAGGCGCTGTTCCGAATATTTGTTCCGAAAGACCACTCAAGGGAACACCGGCGTTCTTTTCCAGCACGTAACGCGATTTTTACGGAAGGGGAATCCCCTTGAGAGTGAAGTTCACCGGCAATGAAAGAATCATTGTGGGTGTCTTATAAACTAGCTTGTATCCAGCTGGCCCGTCGGGGAGATCAAAGTAATATCCCATGCCAACCTCTTCTTCCGTGCGACGCACAATTTCGGCTCCATCAAAGTCAAGCTCTTCGCCTGTGGGCGAGACAAGCACGATGGGATTGTTATAGACCCAGTTGCGGTGCGATTGCAGGGCGCCCTCAGCTTTCTCAAATCGCAGCAAAACCACTATTTCCCAGACGTCTGCGTTTTTGCGGACGCGATCCAAAACCACGGAAACACCGGAAGATCTTTGTTCCTTCCGTTCTCCGCTCTCTAGGTTCTCAAACTCGAAAGATTCTGTACGCCCAGGGATGAGCACCTCAAAGCTCCCCGAGAGTTCGGCGATGGTTGTGACTGACCGGTCAGGAAGAGCCAGCGGCAGGAAGAACTCTGTTGACGTGTCTTCACCGACTTCAACCGCAGGCCGCCCCGTTCCGGTGATTTCCATCGGATTGCCGTTCTGATCCTTAACGCTGATCTTCGAGTAGTCCATCTCCACCACAATTGGCCGCAGCCGCGGCTCCCAGGAGAGGTCCAGCGTGACCTCTGTTCGTCGGTCCTCCGCGTTGCGAAGACTCCGCTGCGCCATGACTTCTGTCGCTTCAACCCGGAACGGGCCTGGATACGTGGAGATTCGTTCTGACCGCGGGGCTTCCGACGCTGCGCGAGCCATCAACGCCATTCCCGGCTCGGGTGCAAACCCGTAAGTGGTGAGCTGCCTGCGGTCCATGATGTCATCCATAACCTCCATGAACTTCCGGCCTTCAAATGTAAACTCTATCTCGGTCTCGCCAACGTTTTCGTCTTGGTAGAAGAAAACGTTATTCTCCGTTTGTTCTTTAATCTTGGTCAGCGCTTCAGAGAGCTTCATCGTTCCTTTCAGCGTCACCGTCGTCGGGATGGAAATCGATTCGGCATGCAGCTTCTGCAATTGTTCACGAACGCGGGCCAGCCGTTGCTTCACATTGGCCGACATCTGATCAGTAGGAATCGGGAGTAGGGCGAGTACTTTGGGACCCAAGTTAATCAGCTTCGCTTCGGCCGCATCTGCCTCGGCAGTGGAGCCGTCGCGGATATCCCGCACCAAAGCGCGCACCTCCGCGGAGAGCTGCTCATCCTGAGCTTGTTGAGTGCCTACTTGTTGATTCCAACGCGCCGTTGCCTCGTGCGGAGCTATTGAAGACGCAACGAGCAGCGCTGTCAGGATTGAGAGGCTAGGCGCGGTGGCGCATAAAATTGGACGTGGCATAGGGGCCTGCCCTGCAGGGATTTGCGATAAAAGAGCGAGAAGAAGCCCAGTTAACCGCATTTTAAGACGCTTCACGCGATCCCGCCAGCAAGTTCACGTTTTGCCTACGAGCTCAGGCCTGATTATGGCGTAAGCTTCAAAAAGCGAGCTCATTTGGCTGCATCGATGTCAAAGAATGACGTTGTTTCAATACGGCGCCTTCTAAAGCAAGCGAAGAAACATCCTCAGCAGCTTCGCCATAGATCCCTCATTCTTTCGGAATCCACGGAGAACTGGCGATGGTCCGTCTCTGGCTGTCATTGGCTCTTGTCTTAACGCTCGGCTCCCATTCAGCGATGGGGCAAAGTTCCCGAGTCATTGTGCGGCTCAAATCACAAAGCAAAGATGTCGAGGCGACCCCGCTTTGGGAAGCCAGCGACGGTGTCCTCATGCTGGGCCGTGATGGGCGAGTTTTCCGGATTAGCCGGAACCAAGCCAAAGCGGGACAACTGACGACAACGCGATTTACACCTGTTTCCAGGTCGGCGCTGCGAGCTCAACTAGAGCGAGAGTTTGGCTCATCCTACGAAGTCACAGCGACCTCCCATTACCTTGTCGTACATCCCAGGGGAAATGGCACCCAATGGAGCCAGCGTTTTGAAGAACTCTATCGCTCATTCGGTCACTACTTCAAAATCCGTGGATTCGACCTTGTGGAGCCGGAATTTCCGCTCGTCGCGATCGTCTTACCCAGCAAGGGTGAATTCGAGCGGTACGCCAAAGTGCACGGTGACAAGCTCCCCAGCGGCGTGTTGGGCTATTACTCGCCGATGAGTAATCGCGTGGCACTGTTCGATGCTTCCAACGGCAAGAGCGGAAAGGGTTGGCAAGAAAGCGCCACCACGATCATCCATGAAGCCACCCACCAAACAGCGTTTAACACTGGCATTCATAAGCGGCTGTTCGCTTCGCCGCACTGGATTGTTGAGGGATTAGGGACGCTCTTCGAAGCCGAAGGTGTCTGGAACGCGCGACACAACGTCCGTGCCACGGACCGTGTGAACCGAGACCGGCTGGCACAGTTCAAGAAGTATCTTTCGCGCCGCAAGGATGACGCGTTTGTGCAACTCTTGGCGTCCGATGATCTGTTCCGCACGGACCCAGACGGCGCCTACGCGGAAAGTTGGGGGTGGACGTATTACTTGATGGAAACTCGGCCACGGAAATTTGCCGCCTATCTCAAGCGATTGGGAGCCCGTGGTCAATTTTCGCAGTATTCAGCGGCCGATCGATTGCGCGACTTCGCCGCTGAGTTTGGAGCCGATTTCAAGTACCTCGACGCGCAATTCTTGCGACATATGAATGGCGTGAGGTAACGCGGTTCTACTGGAATAAGAGATGCTACCCTGACAAAAAATCCGAAAGAGCGGGGCAACGCGTCTGAGTATACGAACTCAGGTCGTTCACTCATAATTCCGTTGAGTCAGAGGTATAGGCTGATCCGTATCACGGACTTAAAGTTTGTCCAAATGCAAACAGCGGCCTTGTGAATTGACTACTTCTGCCAAGATTAGCGCACGAAGGGGGGCGTCGCCGTCAAAACCAGCCTTGCACCCAAGCATAGGCCAGCAGGCATAGCAGTGGAAAGCCTGCAAAGATCAAAGCGTATGTAAACAGCGTCGTCCAGGAATGTCGCGGCCAGCGAGCCATCGATCGGTGCCGTAAGAAGTGGTGTCGAAACGCAAACGCCGCCGCGAAACAACTGGCGACCGTGCGATCCAACCCATTGTTTTGTCACGCATCGCGGGTGGCTAGGGCCAAACCGATCTTATTTTGAAATCGTCGTGAAATGACTGCTGGTCGACAAGCGACAGCCATAAGCACGGCGTTTCAAACCGTTCAGCTGTCATCCTGCTCTTCGCTGCAGGCAATTTGATCAGTGGCAAAGAGTTCCAGGACTACGTCACCTGATTCAGGTGAATGCCCTGGGCAAGGCTGTGCAATCTTGAGTTCCAATCTCAAGCCGTGTGGAAAACAGCCGGCCAGCTTGATGGCGCAATCCGGGCCACCCACCTGCTCGAATTCGATCTCTGGATCAGATTCGAAGGCGGGCGAAAATGGCACAAACAAGCTGGCCCGATTGTCGCCAGCTTCAAAACAAACGCGAAACACGCCATGCAGCTCATCCCCCCCGTCAGCGGTCATTCGGCGGACCAGCCGCGAAATCTCATCGCGCGCCAGGGAAAATGTCTCGTCACCAGGAGGCGCTGAAGTTTCCGGATGCTCGGTATCCGCAGACATGACGATCGCGTTGGTGAGGAGAGTTGAACAAACCGGCCACAGAGAACGCCGCGGCCGTCGCTCACCCGGCACTTGCGCCAGCGCTCGCAGCGGCGGTCAACTTCTCTGCGGATTCCGTAGACTCCCAGGTAAACTCGGGCTCGCTGCGGCCAAAATGCCCGCCCGCGGCTGTCTTGCGGAAGATGGGGCGGCGTAGGTCCAGGTAGTCAATGATTCCTCGCGGTGAGAGCGGGAAGATTTCACGGACGATCTCGCAGATACGAGCATCTTCGATCTTGCCGCTGCCAAACGTATCGACATTGATGCTGACAGGATCAGCGACGCCGATCGCGTATGCCAGTTGGACTTCGCAACGGTCAGCCAACTCCGCGGCGACAATGTTTTTGGCGACATGCCGGGCCATGTATGCGGCACTGCGGTCGACCTTTGTCGAATCCTTCCCGGAAAAGGCTCCACCGCCGTGGCGTCCCCAGCCACCATACGTATCAACAATGATCTTGCGACCCGTCAATCCACAGTCGCCATGAGGGCCGCCGATGACGAAACGTCCGGTGGGGTTGATGTGATATGTGATATTGCTGCAATCAAGATCGCTCGGCAGACAAGGCTTGACGATTTTGTCAACAACGTAGTTGTGGATCTCATCCTGCGAAACTTGCGGAGCATGCTGGGTTGAGACAACGACGGTGTCAACACGCAACGGCTGGTCGCCGTCATACTCGATAGTGACCTGGCTCTTGCTGTCTGGTCGCAACCAATCGACGTCGTTGACTTTTCGAGCGTCTGTCAGGCGATTGAGAATGCGATGCGAAACGGCGATGGGAAGCGGCATCAATTCGGGTGTGTCATTGCAGGCAAATCCAAACATCAAACCCTGATCGCCTGCGCCGATGTCCTTGCCCGACGCAGCGTCATCATTAACGCCCTGAGCGATGTCCGGGCTTTGCCGGTCAATGGAAACCATCACGGCGCAGGTATCCGCACAAATCCCCATGTTGTCATCCGTGTAGCCAACATCACGTATGACTCCACGTACAACATCTTGGTAGTCAACAACGCCCTGGGACGTGATCTCACCGGCGAGAATGGACACACCAGTTGTCACCATGGTCTCGCAAGCCACGCGGCTATTGGGGTCCTGCGTCAGGAAGGCATCCAGCACGCCATCTGAAATCTGATCCGCCAACTTGTCCGGATGCCCCATGCTGACAGATTCGCTTGTGAACAGGAATTTCCCAGTGGCCACAGGCACACTCCTTGGTTTGTGATCCCAGCGCTCGCGATTTCCAAGTCGGCATGGCTGACTTGGAAAGCACGGCAAAATTGACGGATAAAATGGATTCGCGCGAGCATTATAGGGGAAAACGGCAACCTTTCACAGAGAAGGTCGCGGGGGCGGCTATGCCCAGGCGTCCAGGAGATAGCCAGCATTGATAGCGGCGATGCCAGGGACGTTCTTGCGAGTCAGCTGTTCTCACCGATGGCCGCAGCTAGGTTCTTGCGCCAAGCGTTCCGGGGCACGGGCTATGAGGACACCACCGTCCGTTAGTCTTGCCCACGAATGTTTTCGGTGACGCGCGTCCCTTCTTCAAGCGTCGTCTCCGGGGCCAAGACAACATGATCCTCCGGGTTGAGCCCTTCGAGAATCTCAACAGACTCATCGTTCATCAGGCCAACCTTGACCGGTTGCAAGCTGGTCACGCCATCTCGGATGGCAAAGACCTGCCAGACTCCTGCCATGGATCGAAACAAGGCACTGCGAGGGATGACCTGGGCGTTGGATTTCTGGCTTGTGTAAATCCGCACGCGTACGCGGTACCCAACACCTAGCTTTTGTTGGTCGCGGAGTTGCTGTAGATGCTCCGAGGAAATTGTGACGATCACTCGGACACGCTGCTGCTCGACACCCAGTGAACTGATCTTGGTGAATCCGGCAGGGTAGATACGCTTGACCGTGCCGAGAACGGGCGTTGCCCCAATGGTTGGACCGAACAACTCCACACCATCGCCGATATCGACATCGACAACGTCCTGTGAAAGGATGTCCGCCTCGACTTCCATTTCCTCCAGGCGACCAATTGTCAGCAGCCGTTGACCTGCCGGGAGGAATTGCTCGTCAATGATCTCACGGTGCAGCACGACGCCATCCACTGGGCTGGTGAGCCGTCCGCGTTCGCGACGCACGGTCGCCATGTCCAAGCGAGCCTGGGCTTCTGCCTGCTCGCGTTCACGGACCGCGGTTGTCAGGTCCTTGCGGGCGATGTACTGCATGACCGCCGTGGGGAGGAGCTTGGTGGCTGATTGGATCGCTTGCAGGGAGTTATAGATCAACTCGGTCTGTGTGTAACTGACTTCGGCCTCGATGTGGGTCAGTTCCGCCTGCTCAAAGATATCGAGCGTGACAGAGCGGGGGTTCGCTTCGTAGGCTTCCTTGATGCGATTGAGTTGGTTGAGCGCGACATCGAGCTTCTTCTTGGCGCTGCGTCTTTGTTCGTCGGCAGCCTGCACGGTCAAATCCATCGACTCAACGTAACTTTGCGTTTGCTCGTAGCCAGTTGTTTCAACTGTCTTGTCGCCGCTCTCGGCGATCGCCGCGGTCAGTCTGTCCACGGCGGCCTGGGCAACAGCGACGTCATTGTCCAGATCAAACCGATTGAGCTGCGCGACGATTTCGCCCTTTCCAACGGGGTCTCCTTCTTTGAGCAAAATACTGTCAACCCGCGCCGCAAAGGGCATGGTGATCTCGAACTCTCGCGGAAGCCGGGTTGTCCCTTGCTCTTCGACGTACTCGCGAATATCCGCTCGGCTGACTTGTGCGGATTCGACAGGCGTTCGCCCAGCGAGCACGACAGCAAACACGACCACAACAATGATGACGGCGCCAACAGCGACGCCACCGACGATGATGCTTCTTGACATAGTGTCGACCCGACCGGTGTCAGATGGTGCTTTCGCCAGGTGAATTCTTGCCGGACAGAAGGGGCGAGAGACATCCAGTTTAGCCTGCGATCGCCGGCTTACGAAGGATCGGATTCAAGCACGCGGAGTAAATCTTCGATCGCCGCGACTTTGGCCAGAGAGGCGGATGGGGTGGTGTCCCAGACAACATGCTGAACGTCATCCGGGACGCTCTGCAACAGCCGGGCGAGTTCATCATCATCGTCCAACTCCATCAATTGCAGCTTCTCCTCCTGCTTGACACCGTCCACGTAATGTTCGGCCAGCTCTTTGGACGTAAACAGGAGTAGGCATTCCCGGCCTTCGATATCGATGCAGACGAGGAAAAGTTCCCCCTCGACCCGCACGACGAACACCGGATAACGCCAACGATGAATGAGCTGCTGTTCTTCCACGATCCGTTCGTGCTCCTCTCTCAGAAAACCGGCAGGCGTTGAATGAACGCAACTCAGAATGACCTGACCGAAGGCGATGAAGGCCCCGAATTCCCATGAGCGACAGCAACGCGGCGACCCTCCAGCCGCAACCCACCAGAGGCAAACAGCCGCAATGCCTCAGGATAGGCGGAGCACTCCGCCTCGAATACCCGTGCTGCCAAAGTTTCGGCCGTGTCATCCTCCCGCACAGGCACGCTCTCCTGCAGAATGACGGGACCGTGATCGTATTGGTTGTCAACAAAGTGCACGGTGCACCCCGTGACCTTGCAGCCGTAATCCAGAACCGCGCGGTGCACACGCGCGCCATAGAACCCTTTTCCGCAAAATGAGGGGATCAACGCGGGGTGGATGTTGACCACTCGCCCTTGGAAGTCCTCCGGGATCTTTAGCAATTTGAGAAACCCACCCATCACAATGAGATGGGATTGCGCCGCACGGCAGGCTGCGAAGATTGACGCACTATAGTCTTCGACGTTTGGGAATGCGCTTCGCTCGCGAACCTCCGTTGGAACGCCCGCGCCGCTGGCAATGTTCAATCCCCGTGCCTTGGGGTTGCTGGAAACAACCAAGTCAACGACAGCATCAAGTTCTTTCGCTTCGATCTTCTTCAGCAGATTGGCCAGTGTGGTGCCACCGCCGGAGATCAGCACGGAGATGCGCAAAGGGGATAAGGGGAAGGACATCTCCATTGGTATGACGCTGTTTGCGGTTAAGTCGAGCTTCTCGTGGTCATCTGAGCGAGAGGGATTGCCAAAGGCGGAATATCGCACGCTGAGCGGCAATTCACATCTTCCTCATTGGCTCTTAACTTCTGCCCGCACATTGATAATCGGTATACATCCGTATTCCCAAATAATCTAGTTCTTGGTTTCAGGAATGGTGATTCGTATGACGTGGCTGCCGTTGGAATCGCCCTGCAATCCGTGGCATGTCAATTCGCGCTCTGTCGTCGGGCTGCGACCGTCGCGTCACACTCAATCAAATCTACCAGGGGGCGCAAGATGGGTTTCAATTCAACCTCTTCGACCATCTTGGCCGCTCCATCGATGTATCGGTCGGCCGTGTCAAAGGAACACGCAGCGGTTTGACAATTCACTACGACGTGGGGGCTGCGCGGCGCGCCAAGTTGAACAAAATAGCTGACGAGGCGAAATTCCGCACGGTTGTCGGCAGTAAGAACCGCGCCAAAGACATCTAGAGCACCTGCCCTGATTGCTGTTCCGCTCGCCCGAACGGACGCGGTCAAGTCACCCTGAGATGGTGGCCCACACCCACGCTCTCAGGCGTACGG
>JALCBR010000074.1 GCA_028066245.1 Pirellulales bacterium
CACGAAACACCCCCCAAATTTGACCAATGTCAATTTCGCCCGTACGCCTGAGAGCTGGGGCGCGTGGCTTCCATCTCAAGGTGACTTGACAGCGTCCGTTCGGGCGAGCGGAACAGCAATTGGACAGGTGCTCTACGTCCCGACACTGTCAATGCGCCAACCGGACGCTATTACCAGTATCGGTGCGAAAGTGGAAAACAACGTGTTGCCGCTCGTGTGCGGTACGAGTGGCAGGATAACCGCTGATGGGCTGGCGAGGGCGATGGCTGAAGTTCGCAGGGAAGAGCACTGGTGCTCAGTTCAATTCCGCGGCCTCGTCCCAATGTTCGTACAGTGTTTCCAACGCTTTCTCAGCCGTGGCGATTTCCGCTTTGAGCGCTTTGACGCGCTCGCCATCGCGGAGCACGGCTTGCTCCGTCAAGAGCATGTGTGCGTCGCCGATCTGCGTTTCGTATTCCAGGATTTCTGCTTCCAAATCTTCCAGCTTACGATAGGGGAACTTGCGTTTCCGCTTGGGCGGCACTGTTTGTTTACCGCGACTTGATTTCTCTTTGGAATCTGTTTGTCCGCCGACCGGCTTTCCATTGCGGGGGATTTCATCTCCGGCGGCAAGCCCTTGACTGACAAAATGCAGGTACGTGTCGTAGTTGCCTTCGATGATGCGAAACCGCTGATCGTCATAGACCAGCAAGTGATCCACAACGTTGTTCAAGAAGTACCGATCGTGTGAAACCAGGATGACGGTTCCATCAAAGCGTCGGAGGGCATCTTCGAGCGCATCACGAGCCCAAAGGTCCAGGTGGTTTGTCGGTTCGTCCAGAAAGAGCACGTTGGCTTGTTCTGCGGCGAGACGGGTTAGCCCCGCGCGACTTCGCTCTCCGCCAGAAAGTTCACCGATCTTTTGAAACACGATGTCGCCGGTCAGGCCGAAGCGGGCGAGCAAGTCACGGCGACGCTGTTCCGTAAAGTCTTCGCCGGACGGGCGTACGGCTTCCAACAGTGAGATCTCCGGGGGAAGTCCGCCGAGCTGTTGATCCAGATAGCCGATCTTGACCCCAGTCCCCAGGTTGAAGCGTCCCGCGTCCAATAGTTCGGGATTCATCACGCAGCGGAGCAGAGTGGTTTTTCCGCTGGCGTTGGGTCCGAGAATTCCCCACCGTTCGCCCCGCTCAATGACGAAGGAAAGGTCTTGAAACAACGTGCGGTCGTAAGCTTTGGAGACACCTTCGGCGCGGAGCACGAGGTCGCCCGTCCGTGATGCGGCGGGAAAGGCCATGGACGGTCCCGCGATTTCACGCGGCGGAGGCACTCGCTCCAGCCGTTCCAGTTTCTTTCGGCGGTCTTCCGCCTGAATATGTTTCTGTCCGTAGTGATTCCGACGGATGAAATCTTCCGTCTTGGCGATGAATTCTTGCTGCTTCTCGTATGTTCTGCGCTGAACTTCCAGGCGTTCAACCTTTTGGCGGCGATAGGCGGAATAATTACCGCTGTACTCTTCAACGGTGCCTTGAAACAGCTCCAGCGTGCGATTTGTTACCTTGTCCAATAGGTAGCGGTCGTGGCTGACGACCAACAGCGAACTGGACAATGCGGCCAAGTATTCCTCAAGCCAGCGAGTTGCCTCCAGGTCCAGGTGATTGGAAGGCTCGTCGAGCAACATGACATCTGGAGCAGCGAGCAAGAGCTTGGCCAGTAAGAGCCTGTTCTGCTGACCTCCGGAAAGTTGCGTTGCCGGCTGATGATAGGAGGATTCGTCCAACCTCAGTCCATTCAAGACGCGGGTGATCTTGTGGTCTAGGTGATATCCGTCACGCTGCTGCAACTGGTGATGCAATTGATCCAGCCTGGCGCCGAGACGTTGTTGCTCTTGCGGCGCTGCGTCGCCGAGGTTCTTAGCAAGGGATTCTGCCTCTGCGGCCATGGCAATCAGCTCTGCCAATCCACTGCGGGCGATTTCCCAAACGGTGAGTTGAGGGTCGAAATCGGGACGCTGCTCCAGGATCCCCCAACTGACAGAACGATGCCAAGTGGCCGAGCCAGAATCAGGCTCCAAGCTGCCTGTAATGATGCGCAGTAACGTCGTCTTCCCCACACCATTGGGGCCAACAAGACCAACACGCTCGCCGGGCCTAAGGTCGAACGAAAGCCCATCCAGGACGGGCTCCGGACCAAAGAACTTCCGCACATCAGAGACGCTGAGTTGGATCATAAATCAACGCGATGCACGCCATTCAAGTGAAGAGAAGATCTCAGGGCAAGATTCCCGCGCCTGGCTGAGAGATGCTCGCCATTGCCCATCCAGCACATACGCTAATTCAAATCGGGATCACCGGGCAAGTGCGGGACTAGGCTCTCTGTTCTCATCGCGTTTTGATACAGCGATTCCCACATCTCGTGTGGAACACGGAAAAAGACGTCGTCTTCGCTTGCTGGCTGAATGAGCCAATCCGCGCGTGCCAGTTCCTCCTCCAGTTGACCAGGACCCCAACCAGCACATCCGCAGAAGACGCGGAATGCCAACTTCTTCGTCTTGCCGGAATCCTCTCCCGAAAGATGGTGCGAGACGGCATCTTCAAACACGTTGGGATGGCTCCCCAGGAAAATTCCCTGAGAAACCTTGGCCGCGTCCGGGTCCAGGACGTGCGAATTGTGGAGGATGAACAATGCCGTGGAAGAAACGGGGCCGCCGACATAGATCACCTCTTCTGTCGCCGGAACTTCCATGTGTTCACCGAGAGCCTCGGCGATGTTGACCGGTGTTGGGTGATTAACGACCAGTCCGATTGCTCCCTGGTCGTTGTGTTCTACTACCAGCACAACGCTCTTGAAGAAATTGGGATCGCGCAAGCTTTTCCCTGCGATAAGGAACTGGCCGCGCAGTGTTTCTGAGGATCCCACGTGCTAACCGCCTTGGCGAATACAAAAGGAATCATGCGGACCGCCTGCTTGCACGCGCAGCGGAACCGACATGTTTGCCCCGCCATTATAGATGGGTGACCGTGTCTTTGGTAATGCCCACGGACGCACCGGCGGCGATTTGTGAAAAAACGTGTGCACGAGGGAAACACAAGTTGGCGGCAGGCTCCACTCTCGCTGTGGGGTACGTCCTGCATCCGTTAGCAAGCGACGCGATTCCGCCCACTACGCTTGGCTTCATAGAGTCGCTCATCGGCCGCGGCAATGAGTAGGTCCCGGTCGTGCACTTCGTTGCTGGCGGTTGCCACGCCTACGCTGGCCGTAACGTCGATTTGACCTGATGACGTGACAAACGGCTCGCCAACGGTGACTTGGCGGCAGCGTTCGGCGATTCGACCCGCTTCGCGGATATTTGTGCAGGGAAGCAAGATCGCGAATTCCTCACCACCATACCGCGCGAACAAGTCATCGCGATGGATGACAGAGCGAACTCGGCGGCTGAACTCGCGCAGCACTTCATCGCCGACAGGATGCCCATGCGTATCATTGACTTTCTTGAAGAAGTCAATATCCAACATCAGCAAAGAGAGCGGCCGATCCGTACGAATCCAACGCGCAATCTCTTCGTCCAGGCGGTCGAGGAAGTATCGCTTGGTGTAGGCTGAGGTGAGATCATCACGAGCCACAATCTTGGCGGTTTCCTGGTGATAGAGCAGCTCGATGTGTCCGTCGGCCAGGAACTTGAATACGTGATCGCCAAGGCGGACCAGATCGCCTGCAGTCAACTTCTGTTGATCCACGCGTTGATCATTGACATAGGTTCCATTCGTACTGCCCAAATCACGAAGGACGTAATCTCCGGCGATGAGCTCAATGATCGCATGACGCCGCGACACCCGTGGATCAACCAACGCAATTCGTGAGGCGACATCTCGCCCCATCACCACAGAATCATTCTTGAGGTCAAAAATGCTATCGCCACCGTTGGCAGGATGGATTTTGACAAGGCAGGCGGATTTTTTCCGCGGACTGAGCGCCAGTGGCGAGTCGTCGCTGAATTGAGCAGTTTTTTCGATCGCGCTCATGAAAGTATCGGGTTTTCGCACAACGTCTCGGAATCCTGCCAGGATCAATGGAATCCTAGCTTTCACGTGCGGCGCGTTTTGGGAAACTCGACTGGCTGAGATCGTTGAGCGTCATGGTTGAAGATACATTCGGTACAACCCGCAAATCGCATCGTTTACCGCGGCCGCTTGGCAATGTCGGCTGCTGACAGCAAGCTCAAGGGGTGGTTGCCACCGCCGGGCAGCATCGACGGATTTCCATCCGTGCGTATCCCGGCGGCAAAGACTATGCTGGCGACACAAAATCTGGGTAAGGAATGTCCGGAACAACTGGTGTAGTATCCATCGGGCGCAGCGCCCGATTCAGCGTGAAATGGAGCAACACGAATGAAGCGCTGGCTGAGGGGAATGGGCCCGGGCCTGTTGGTGACAGCAGCCTTTATTGGCCCCGGGACGGTCTTCACAGCCAGCGGAGCGGGCGCAATGCATGGCCCTGCCTTGTTGTGGGCTGTGCTGTTTTCCATCTGCGCCGCCATGGTGTTGCAAGAGATGGCCGCCCGACTGGGTGTTGTCGCCAGGCAAGGACTGGGGGAATCCATCCGTGCATCCTTGCCTCATCCGGTGGCGAGCATCTTCGCGGTCGTGCTTGTGGTTTCCGCGATTTCCATCGGCAACGCGGCATTTCAATACGGCAACGTCACAGGCGCTGTCACGGGAGTCATGGGAGCCCTCGGTGACCAGCCTGAATGGAACTTGCAACCATGGATCACTGCCGCAGTGGGCGTGATTGCGTTTGCCTTGCTGGCCACCGGATCCGTCAGGACCATTCAGATCGCTCTCTCAGGGCTGGTCGCTGTCATGAGCGTTGTGTTCATTGTCACGGCGCTCCTAACGCCTACAGATTGGAACGCTGTCGCAGACGGCTTTATCCCACGCGTCCCGGAGGGATCGCTAATGTCTGTGTTGGCACTGATTGGGACAACGGTCGTTCCGTACAATTTGTTTTTGCACGCTAGCGCCGCTAATGAGCGTTGGCAAACAGGCGACGTCAAAGATTCCTTGAGCGAAGCGCGGTCTGGCACCTTCTTGGCGATTGGCATCGGCGGTCTGATTACGATTTCGATTATGTTTGTCGCCGCTGGCACGTTTGAGTTAGGGACAGAGGTTACGGGGGGAGAGCTGGCCCAGCGGATGTTTGCCAACCTGGGCGCTGGTGGAAGATGGCTCTTTGCCTTGGGGCTATTTTCCGCCGGATTGACCAGTGCGGTTACGGCGCCGTTGGCCGCTGCTTATGCGGCTGCGGGGATCATTGGGTTTTCTAAGCAGCGAAAACCGTGGGCGTTTCGAGCTGTGTGGTTTCTCGTGCTGGCGATTGGGACCACATTCGCGATCGTACTTGACGCCAACCCTGTTGTCGGAACGATCTTCGCCCAATCTGCCAATGGCGTGCTGTTGCCTCTGGTGGCTATTTTTCTGCTGTGGGTTGTTAATCGGCGGAAGATTATGGGCGAATTCGTCAATGGGCCGATGAGCAATCTGCTCGGCTTCGCGGTCATCGGCGTTGCCACCGTGTTGGGGTGTCGCCACCTAGTGCTCGCCTATGGCAAAGCCGTGGAGTACATTCAAGATCTTTAGGCGATTCGTGATCGTCTTGCCCCGTCCCTATGACATCGACAGCTTCGCATGTCTTCATTCAATAATCCCTATCAGGCGCCGCAAGGCGCGCAAGGGCCGGCGCCTTTCCACGGCCAGCCGTTGAAACAATCAACTTGGGGTAAGATCTCTTTCATCATCGGGCTGGTCTGCCTGGGCATCCTGCTGGTGTTCTTTTTGTTCTCAATGGTTATCGCCGAAGCTGATTTGGGTGGCACACCAAGTGATGTTGCCGGGACGTTCATGGGATTGGCTTGTTGTGGGTCATTGGTGGCCAATCTGGCTGGGATTGTTTTCGGCGTCGTTGGCCTGGTGGAACAAAATCGCAAACGTGGCTTAGCCATCACCGGGCTAATCCTCAATATTCTGCCACCGCTGTTTGTCCTGGCGTCGATGTTGTTTGGTGCGTACATGATCAATCAAATGATGGATGGCTTCTAGGGTGAAGGATTGACCGTGCGGCGCGCTGACTGTCAATGTGCTGGCGATCACAATCGCAGTTGGCTGTATACTGTATTGCACAGATGCATCTCCGGCTGATTCGGAGGTTAGCGCACATAGCGGCGCTCTTGCCCCAGCGGCTGAACTACACGATCTACGGTTACCGGAAGAACGGAATCCGAGTTCACCTTGTCGACGCCATTGCTTGCAGCGAACGATCTCACACGCCGCGCGGCGTCAGGCAACACTCTGTTGAGCCGCGTCAGCTTGACGCTCCACGCTGGTGATCGCGTCTCGGTTACCGGGCCTTCCGGTGTAGGTAAGACACTGCTCTTGCGCGCTTTGGCAATGCTCGATCCACTGGACTCTGGGGAACTACTTTGGCGTGGAAGTCCCGTCGAAGATGCTGACGTGCCGCAAGTCCGTTCTCAATTGATGTACTTGGGCCAACGCAGCGCGTTGCTTGAAGGAACGGTTGAGGACAACTTCCGTGCGCCTTTTTCTTGCAAGGTGCATGCGGATCAGAACTTTGATCGCGGACGAATCCTGGCCTGGCTTAAACTGTTGGGGCGCAGCGAAGACTTCCTCTCGAAAAGGCACACGCAACTTTCCGGTGGTGAAGCCCAGATCATGGCTTTGTTGCGTGCGTTGCAATTTGATCCACTTGTCTTGTTGGCTGACGAGCCTATGGCGGCGATGGATGTAGCCACTGCGATGGCCGCCGAGGCGATCATCCTCGAATGGCTCCAACAGCCACCGCCAACATCCCAAGGACAAGACGTCACGCGGGCGTTGCTGTGGGTCTCACACGATGAAGCGCAATCTCGGCGTGTGGCGACAGCAAGCCTGAACGTACATGGTGGGCGAGTTGAGTGCGAAGTTGTTCATACAGTGGTCGATGTCAACTCGGCGCTGGTAACAAGGAATGCCGATGAAGTGAACCGCGGATCAAAGGAGAGTCCGTAGTGCAGCATGCGCAAGATCTCTCGTTCTGGCAGGTGGCTATTGCCGCATCGCTGATTCTTATCAACGGAGCGATCTCCGTCGTGTTGCAGCTGGGGCTGGAAAAACGTTTGATGATTGCGGCTTCACGCACAGTTGTCCAATTGTTGCTGGTTGGTTTGGTGTTGGATTGGGTCTTTGATCTTCATGCCTGGTACGCGATGTTCTGTCTGGCGTTAATGATGTCTCTCATCGCTGGTGGAGCAGCAGTCCGCCGCGCGGACCGGCGTTGGTCAGGCATCTGGATTGATACGATGCTCTGCATACTGCTTTCCAGTTGGTTCATCACGGGAATCGCCCTCACGGCCGTGGTGAGGATTGAGCCGTGGTATAAACCGCAATATGCAGTTCCCTTGTTGGGGATGATCCTGGGGAACACGCTTAACGGAATCTCCATCGGGCTGGATCGTCTCGGCTCGGAGCTGACCGCGCAACGCGATCGTGTGGAAATGTTGCTGTCGTTGGGCGCTACGCGCTGGGAAGCCGCGCGCGAGCCGGTTGCCACAGCTATTCGCGCCGGAATGACTCCCATCATTAATTCCATGACCGTTGTGGGCATTGTCAGTCTACCCGGGATGATGACTGGCCAACTGTTGGAAGGTGGTGATCCCGCCCGGGCGGTTCGCTATCAGATTGTGATTATGTTCCTGATTGGGTCGGGGACCGCGTTAGGAACCGTGGGCGTGGTGCTGGCGGGTTTTCGCCGACTCTTTAACGCTAGGCATCAATTCGTGTTTCCCGATCGTGAAATGCGCAAATGAATACGCGGGCCAAAGCTCACCTTCCATAGTGAATGGAATCTACGCGGATGGCATTCAGGACAACATTGGACGTCGTCCGTGTCCTCGTTGGGGATTTCACGATTGACGATTGAATGCGGTCGAGCTACCATTGCGGGGTGTCCTTCGTTAGGATGACCATCGTTCACGTTTGCCGACCAGCACTTGCAGTTTGTCTGTGACACATTCTTTGCTCACCCTTTGCAGTCTCCTAGGCCTTCTTTCCCTTCTTTTGGGAAACGAAGGGTGCGGGAGTTGCACTTAGCGAGCGAGACATCGCCAGCAAATAAGCAAGCCCGCACCTGTTGGTGTGGGCTTTTTTCGTTGCAACTTGTAGAACCCAAAAGCCTGCTCCCACGGTTAATCTTTCGAATCGCCTCTGGCTCCAAGGAACCCTCTCGCATGAATTCACATGACAGAACTGTCACGGCAGGCAGTGCGGATCGTTTGATTGTCTTTGATACGACTCTGCGGGATGGTGAGCAGTCACCCGGCTGTGGGATGCAATTGGCCGAGAAGATCCGCGTTGCCAAGGCGCTTGCGCGGTTAAATGTTGACGTAATCGAAGCAGGCTTTCCCGCAGCCTCGCCTGGTGATTTGGAGTCAGTTGCCGCCGTGGCTCGCGAAATCCCCGAGCAAGTTATTTGCGCGCTAGCGCGATGTCACCAGGAGGATATCGAACTGGCTTGGAAAGCGGTGCAAGATGCCGCTCGCCCTCGGATTCATGTCTTCTTGGCCACCAGTGCTATCCACCGCGAGTTCAAGTTGGGCATGGCGCAAGCTGAGATTATCCGTCGCACCCGTGAAAGCGTGATGCAGGCGCGCGAATTTTGCAACGATGTTGAGTTTTCTCCAGAAGACGCGTCTCGGACAGAGTTGGATTTCCTGGCCAGCGTCGTCGAAGAAGCCATTGCGGCCGGTGCTTCCACCATCAACATTCCTGACACCGTTGGCTATTCCACGCCTGACGAGTTTGGGCGGATCTTCCAATATCTGAGGGAAAACGTCCGAGGGATTGGCAAGATCGTGCTCAGCGCGCACTGTCACGATGACTTAGGCCTGGCCGTGGCCAATAGTATGGCGGCCATTAATGCCGGCGCCCGGCAAGTGGAGTGCACCATCAACGGCATCGGAGAGCGAGCCGGCAATTGTGCCTTGGAAGAAATCGTGATGGCGATCAAGACACGCTCTGATCAAACGCCTGTTGAAACGCAGATTGAGACGACGCAGCTCTGCGCGACCAGTCAGATTGTTGCGTCTGTGACTGGCTCTCGCGTCGCACGCAACAAAGCGATCGTCGGTGAAAACGCGTTTGCCCACGAAGCCGGCATTCACCAACACGGAGTCCTCAAGCATCGCGCGACGTACGAGATCATGCGTGCTGAGGATGTTGGATTTGAGACCAATCGTTTGGTGTTGGGTAAACACAGTGGCAAGCACGCGATTGCTCATTGGGCCAAGGCACGTGGCTTCGAGCTGACGCATGCTCAACTGGATAAAGTCACTCGTCAGGTCAAGGCACTCGCCGACCGGAAGAAGACGATCTATGATGCGGACGTGGTGGCGTTGATCACTGGCGAAACGAGCGACCATGTCGGACGATGGGAACTTGCGGAATTACAGGTGACTTGCGGCACGTCGGCAACAGCGACTTCCACGGCTGCTGTGCGCGACCGAACCAACGGCCAAGTTCGGCGAGAAGCCGCCATTGGCGATGGGCCTGTGGATGCGACCTTCAAAGCGGTCAGTCGGGCGGTTGGTTCGCAAGCTTCGCTTGATAACTTCACCGTACGGAGTGTGACCGTTGGTGAAGACGCTCAAGGCGAAGTCACTCTTGAAGTTCAGGATGATGGTCACATCCGAAAGGGACGCGGCGTGAGCACGAACATTATCGAAGCTAGTGCGTTGGCAACGGTCGATGTGATCAACCGCATTGAACGAGCGAATGAACAATTTGAAGCCCCGTTGCCTGACGCGGCTAATGTCAGCGCGGCACACGCATGGGCCGCATCAATGACGACGACGCAAACTCCACCTCCTCAAGCGTCTGGTGAGGGCGCGATGCACACGCCAGCGCCTTAATTGGCTCCGAGTTAACACAGTGAGTTCTTGGGTGAACCTTTGTCCGTTATTCCGTTCCCTTATGATTCGCCTACCCCAGGTATCACGTGACATCAGCTTCCAATCAAGATTCCACCCCGCGCACGTTGCTCGATAAGCTCTGGGAACGCCATGTGGTTGTTCCAGAAAGTGCTCACGAGCCGGCTGTGCTGGCGATTGATCTGCATCTCGTGCACGAGGTAACGTCGCCAGCAGCGTTTAGCCGGCTCCGCCAGCGCGGTGCCAAGGTCCGTCGGCCGGATCGTACCATTGCCACGCTGGACCACTCCACGCCAACAACGCCAGTGGCAAAGTCGTCACACGGGGAATTCGTAAACGTTTTTCCGGTCATTGAAGACGCGGATGCTGCCCGGCAGGTTGATACCCTACGGCACAACTGCAAAGAATTCGGGATTCGACTGCTGGACTTCGATAGTCAACAACGTGGTATCGTACACGTGATTGGCCCTGAGTTGGGGCTGTCGCAACCTGGCATGACCGTTGTTTGCGGAGACAGTCATACCAGCACACATGGAGCGTTCGGTAGCTTGGCCTTTGGTATCGGGACGACCGAAGTTTCGCACGTGTTAGCGACACAGTGCCTATTACAGCGCAAGCCTAAGTCTTATGCGGCTGATTTCTCCGGGCAGCTCTCGCCCGGCGTCTCAGCAAAAGACCTGATGTTGTTCTTCATCAGCCAGATCGGAATCGACGGCGCGACAAGACATGCGATTGAATACCGCGGACCAGCGATCACCGCCTTTGGCATGGAAGATCGAATGACAATCTGCAACATGTCGATTGAGGCTGGGGCCCGCGCCGGGATGATTGCGCCTGATGAGACCACGTTTGCCTATGTCAAAGGTCGGCCACACGCACCCAGCGGAGCCTTTTGGGATTCCGCAGTGACCAACTGGAAGCGACTGACGAGCGACCCGGACGTGACATTTGACCGCAGCGCCCAGTTTGACGCCAGCCAAATCGCTCCCATGATTACCTGGGGAACAAATCCGGCCATGGCTATGCCTGCTGGAGGCCGTGTCCCGCAGCCGCAAGATGATTCATGGCGTCGAGCCCTTGAATACATGGGATTCACCGCTGGCCAGCGGATCAGTGACCACCATGTTGACGTTGTGTTCCTCGGCAGTTGTACCAATGGTCGGCTGTCAGATCTTCAAGCTGCTGCTCAAGTGATCGAGGGTCGCCGTTTGGCGAACGATGTTCGCATGCTGGTTGTGCCGGGGTCGCAGGAAGTAAAACTCCAGGCTGAGTCCCGTGGCTTGGATCGGATCTTCAAGTCTGCCGGCGCAGAGTGGCGAGAGCCGGGCTGCTCGATGTGTATCGCCATGAACGGTGATCGTGTTCAAGCCGGGCAACTGGCCGTGAGTACCAGCAACAGGAACTTTGAAGGTCGGCAAGGCCGCGGATCACGTACGCTGTTGGCGAGCCCGATCACTGCGGCAGCGGCAGCCGTTACCGGCCGCGTGATTGATCCGCGCGATTTGGCCGTTGATGGAGTGGCCAGCGTCGCCGTATAGCGGTCGTGTTTCGATTACCCGCCAGTCATATATGAAAGCCGATTCACGTTCGTTCCATATTTCCACAATGAACTCACAGCACGCCATTATTGAGTCTCGGGCAATCCATTTGCCGCAGACCGATATTGATACGGACCAAATTATCCCGGGCCGCTTCCTGACGACTGTTAGTGATTCCGGATTTGGTGAGATGGCGTTTGCCGATTGGCGGTTTAGTTCGACGGGACAACGGCGCGAAGGGACTCCATTTGATGCTCTTAGAGATGGAGATATCAGCATCCTCGTCGCTGGTCACAACTTCGGATGTGGCTCGTCCCGTGAGCACGCGGTCTGGGCACTGAGGGATTTGGGAATCCACGTGGTGATTAGCTCTCGTATCGCCGATATCTTCACATCCAACGCTCTGAAGAACGGTTTGGCGCCGATCGTCGTCAGTCGTGAGTTTTATCAGCACCTGACAGAACACCCGACCGACTTGATCACGATTGACCTCCAAGCTTTGCAGCTGAACTCGGCCGGGCGTACGGAACGTTTTTCGTTGGATGCGTTTTCCCAACGGATGCTAGTCGAAGGGCGAGACCAGCTTGATCACCTGCTTAGCTATGAGCCGGCAATTTCCGACTATGAGTCTCGCGGAGGAGCCACGCCGTGGACGCGTTGATTGTGCTGTTGCCCGGAGACGGCATTGGGCCGGAAGTCACGCGCGAAGCGGTCAGAGTTTTGCGTGCCGTGGCAAGCCTATTCGGCCACGAGTTTCGTTTTCAGGAAGCTGCCATCGGGGGTGCTGCCGTTGACAAGCATGGTGAGCCGCTTCCCGCTGAGACCCTGGAAACATGCCAGGGTGCGGACGCAATCTTTTTGGGGGCTGTGGGCGGAGATAAGTGGAATGACACACCACCGCATTTACGTCCAGAACAGGGTTTGTTGGCATTGCGTCGCGAGCTAGGGCTGTTTGCCAACTTGCGTCCCTTGCGGGCGATTCCTGCGTTGCATGATGCTTCTCCACTCCGCCCGGAGCGCTTGCAAGGCGTGGATTTTGTCATCGTTCGCGAGTTGACTGGCGGAGTCTATTTTGGTGAGAGGCACGAAGGCGAGACGCGCGCGACCGATCTCTGCAAGTATGACCAGCACGAGATCGAACGGATTGCGCGAATGGCGGGCGAGATTGCCAGTGGACGCTCCAAGCGAATCACGTCCGTTGATAAAGCAAACGTACTGGCAACGTCGCGCCTGTGGCGTAAGACAGTTGAACGCGTTATGGCTGATGAATTCCCCGCCGTCGAACTTCGGCATGCGCTGATCGACAGCACGGCCATGAACTTGATCACACATCCGCGAGATTTCGATGTGATCCTCACGGAGAACATGTTCGGAGATATCCTCTCTGATGAAGCTGCTGGTGTTGTGGGATCGTTGGGGTTGCTGCCTTCGGCATCTTGCGGGGCGGAGAAGCCTGGTGTGTTCGAGCCTGTGCACGGATCAGCGCCGGATTTGACCGGCAAAGGAATCGCCAATCCTTACGCAGCAATTCTTTCAGCAGCACTCTTGCTGGACCAGGGACTTGGCTTGCAGCTCGAAGCAGAAGCCGTCCGCAACGCTGTGGATTCTGCGATTGGGGACGGCGTCTTGCCTTTGGACATCGTGATTGCAGAAGACGCCCAGGCGTATTCCACCACCGAGACAGGTTCTACGGTGGTGGAGAGAATTACCGCACCGCCTGCTTCCACGCCCTAACAATCGTGGCATGCTGGGGGCGTTCTCGTGATCGCTGATTCACGTCACACCAGTTTTAGATCAACATCTTTGGCGTGCGTCTCGGTCTGCCGTCGTTTTGGGCTGAAATAGATCCAAACTGTAAGTTTACCGACTCTGCCTCTCAGTTACGGACCTATTATTTCAATGGAGCCGGATCGTACTCGGAGACCGAAAATATGCTCGCTCAAATCAGACGACGCCGAGGAATCAGTGTCGTAGAAATGGTCGTCATCGCCGCAGTGATCGGTATTGGCGTGATCATCGCCGTCTCCGCCATGAGCCCCAGTGTGAGCACGGAGCTAAATACCACGGCCGATTTTGTTGGCGACCCGGCATCATTCGGCAAGAACTCTCAACAGGGCAGTTGATCACATTCTGTCCTTCAGTGCTGCACCATTGGCCCTACTGGTCTCCCTGCGAAATTGTTCCCGGTCAATTCAGAAACGCGTTTTCACGGTCCAGGAAACAGAGACGCCCGTCGGGCGGACGGCGCGCCTATTAACCTAGCGCTGTGACAACCATGGTGTGCGCGCCGGCAATTCGGGGATACGCACTCCCGAGGAAGCGTTCTAAACGGGCGTAGGCACAGCTTGCGGTGCAGCCGATTCTTCATCAAAAAGTCGGCAGATGACGTCGAGCGCTGCGGCAGCCTGCAACGGATTGCGGTCAACGTCTGACGAAAAGTGTTGCCACATGTGGACCGCATAATACAGGAACTCTTCCCGGCACTTCTCGTGCAGCTCCGGGCCAAGTTTCTCTCGGACTTCCACCCACAGTGGGCCCAGCAGTTTTTTCGCTGTCTCGTCACCAGCCATTGACTCGAAGATCGTCGCCTCCAGCCGCATGAGTCGAGCAGCGGCTTCCGGACATTGTCTACTCAGTTGAAAAGCCGGCTTGGGATCTCGCCGTGGAGATGTCGGAGAGAATGTGTCGCCACCCAAGAAAACCGGTTCTTCATTGGATGGCTGATTGTTGGATGTCTGCTGCGACATGTCATCACCTGGGTCCGAAGTGAGGTTAAGAAGGTTGTGGGTCTGGGCAGGAATGATCTGAATCTCGTGATCGGCATTCGATGGAATGAGGCAGGGTTCCTTACATGCCTCGCTGGGTTCCGCCGGCGGCGTGTCCGTCTCGATTGGGAAGTCAGGCAAAATCTCTAAGACGGTTTCTTCCCGTTGTGGCTCAGTTGATGCAGATCCTTCTGGAATTGTGTCGCTGCTCTTGAGATCTCCGTTGGAGTCCTGTTTGTTCGGACGATCGAACGCTGCAGTATCCCGTAGCTCGCCAGCCAGTTCGTGCAGATTGTCCATGGTAAGCTGTGGACGCGCTGTCTCTAGCTCTTGGCAAACCTGTTGGAACTTCCGCTCCTCGAATCGTTGCAACAAGTACTTTGCCCAAAGGTGAGCAGGGCTGTTCTTTGGTTTTCTCTCGACGTGAAATAGTTCAATCTCGTACTGGCGGGCAAGCCGACGTTGTTCCTTTTCCTTGCTCGATACGCAAATCACGCGAAACGGCCGCCGCGGAGAATGCTTGAGCGCCGTGCTTAATGAGATCTGTGGACGGATTTCCAGCGGCAAACAGTTGATAAGTCCGGAGATCAGCCGAGGGCCTGCGTCGTGCGAAACGACGCCCAAGCATCGAGCATTTAAGACGGCATCAACGAATAGCGCCAGCCGACGGGCCCCCAGTCCATCGTTGAGTTGTTCCAGGAGTTCCGTATCAACGTTCGGAAAATTTCCCTGCAATGAGAACGCCTTCAGACGTTCGGGAGGCTCAGAGTAAATGCGAACATGGCCGGCGGCTGTGGCTTCTCGAAGGAACAGAAACGGATTATTTGCAAACCGTTCCAGCGCCATTTGTGGCACGACGAACGAATGGGTGTACACCTGCGGACCGCGGCCGCTGTATTCCGCGCCTTCCAGCGTTGTTTGAGAGATACAGAAACATCCGCTGGGCAATGGGTGAAAGTTGACACTCAGCGCTCCATGCCCGGTTTCCAAGAGCGAATCATGGGAAGGGCCCCAGATCGAAAGCTCACGCCGGTCAGCTTCAGAGACGCCAGGACTTGCCGCAACGAGATGATAGCCCTCGCTTTTGGCGGACGTGGCGGACGTAAAGATCGCTTGTTCGATCTGGAAGTTGGTACCGTCCACGGACGTGTTTTCAGGGTTTCTCATCGCCTTAAATTGCTTCGGGAGTAGCTTGCTACAGTTGTAGCATCCATGAAACTCAACGTGCCGAGGGCTAGCGCAGCTGATCGATCAACCAGCAGAAGGGCTCAACAAGCCCGCGAGGTTCAATCCGCAACGGGATTGTTTGCCGTCCGTCGTAGGCCGTGTCACGAAATCCACATGCCCCGGCCACGCACGCGGCAAAGAACTTGTGGTTTCGGAAGCGCTCCTCACAAAACCGCCATAACCCCGTCGCGTGTCGGCGCGCGTACTCGTTGGGATCGTCAAAAGCTTCGTCACACTGATCGGCCTTGCTGAAGACGATCGCCACCGGACGGCGGCTCCAGTTGTGTTTGGGGTCTTCAACGAGCTCGATCAGGTAGCTCAGCAACTTCATTGTGAAATAGTCCTGTTCGACGGTTCCGCCATACAGTTTGGCTCCGTCGATCAGGACCATTGCTCCAGAACACTTGAGCAAGAAAGAGCGGACAACTTGGAAGGTGCGTGGATGATCCACTTCTTCCAACAGAGCTTCGCCCGCCATGTCCGGCATGACGAGTTCAACCGGCCGGGTGTGTTTCTTTGACCGAATTTGGCAATGCACCCAATTCCAGCGATCCGGTTCGTTGGGCGTCTTGTCCGGAAATTCCCCTCGTTGCAGCGCGGCTGTTGTGGTTTGCTGCAGATTGATGGAGAACGCGCCGCGGGCGAGAACTTGCAGCATGTCGGACTGCCGTGTCAGCATGTCCATCAGGACGCCCAGATAGACTGTCTTGCCGACTCCGCTAGCGCCAATCGTGGCGATCAGGCTCGGTTCGGTCTTGAGGTTCTTCGCCTGTTGCGCCAAAGCCATGGGCGCGAAACAATGCCGACACAACTCCGCGTCAAACATGTTTGGCTGTTCACAGATGTAGCATGGCACTTGCAGCGCGTATTGCGCCAAGCGATAGGAATCAAGATCAACTGATGTGCCTTTTGTCATGCAAGCACCTCGTTCTCTTCAGCGTTCACGTGTTCGGGAGTCAATTCGTTATCAGCGACCGCAAGGTCGGCGGCGGAGACGACACAACGGAAGCCGATGTTGTGTTTGCGGCTCATCGGACTTTCACCGCTTTGAAACTGGCAAGTCGCTTGGTTGTCAAAATAGGTATCGAACGCACCGCCGCGAATGGACCGCATGGGATTGGGTAGAATCAACCCTGGTTGATCCGGACCGCCAAAGAACTCGTCTGCCGTCCATTCCCAAACATTGCCAATCAACTGGTTGATCCCGCCGGCGCATGCACCCTTTGTGTATTCGTTGACTGAAGTCGGTGCTCCACCGGGACCGCCTGTCGTTGAGCCCCAGATATTGGCTCGCGATCTGTCCATGGCTTCGCCCCAGGGGTAGCGCCGCTGCTTGACCGTGCCGGCTCCCACTTCCACAGGGCAACTGCCAGCTTTCTCCCATTCAGCGTTTGTCGGCAATCGTTTGCCGGCCCACCGCGCGAACGCGGAAGCTTCGTACCAACTGATGCCGACGACCGGCAACTGTTCCTCCCCCTGACGCGGCATGCCGCTTTCCCAGTTTCGTGGGCCAGAGTGGCCGCTGCGGTCAATGAAATCCGGCACAGCCTGCCAAACTTCAGAGTCCCACAGCGTCTCGTCGGCGTATCCGCCATCATGGACGAAGGCAGCAAATTGAGCGTTCGTTACCGCGCAACAATCGAGATAGAAGTCATCAACTCGTTGGAAGTCTGGACCGTTGGCGACGGGCCCTTCTTCGCTTTCTGGTCCTTGGGTCACGTGGCCGTATCGACCGACTGCCACCATGCCCGAACCCACGCGCGCCATCTCTTGGTTCAACTGCTCTTCCGCATGGTTGACCTGCGCGGGTGTCAGATTGGCGCGAATTTGGGGCCGTAGCAACAAGCCATACCGGCTTGTGCGTAGCATCGCGTCGACGAGCGTTTCGCTGTCAGCCGGAGCCGGAGGTGGAGTGGGAGCAGGGACACGCGCAAACTCGACTGGCTCTTTGCGGCTCTCTTGCGCCTTTGCACCCCAGGCTGTTACGATGCCAAAGCACACGCCCACAATCCCAAACACCGCGAACACGCCGGACCACCAACCAAGCACGGCAAACCATACGGCGACCAGCAGAGCGGCAACGCCGATGGGGCCTGCGATGAGCCACGACTTCTTATTCGAGAACATGCCTATCCTTGCTGAGGGAACTCTGTTTGCGTCTGGGGTTTTCTTGCGGAGGGTACCTTTACCAAAGCTTGTTAGGTTTGCCCGTCCGGTTTGTTCAGTTGCTTGAATTGCTTGGCGAGCCGATCCACAACACGATCTGCCGACCTGGGTGTCTTTTGGCTCTTTGCGTGCTGTACGTTCTTCGCAACGGAATTTGTTCCTTCGTCACTGCCATTGGATTCGATTGCTTTTTGCAGCAGCTTCAGTTCTGTTTGCCACTCAGCGCGTTCTTCGGCGAGTTGGTCCTTGTAGCGGGAAGTCCGGTTCCGCGAGTCTTCCAGTTCACGCCGTAGATCGGCAACTTCCTGTTCTAGCTCGCTAGCGTGTTCGTTGGTGTCGCGCGTTCCGTATTCCGCCTTCGCCAGTTGAGCTTGCTGCCGAGTTATGGTTTGCTTCGCGGACTCCAATTCCGCATGCGACGCTTCCAGCTCCGTTTTCGCTGACTCCAGTTCTGCCAGTTTTGTTTCGTATTGTTTGGCGAAATCGCTCAACCTCGCCAATTCAGCATCCAACTCGATGCGTTCACTTGAAAAGGTCTGGTTTTCTTGATCAAGCCGTTGAAGGCGCTCTTCGGCTTCATCGACAATTTCGTTGTGCGCGGTCTCCAACTCCTGAAGTTGTTGTTCGAGCCCGGCGGAATGGTCCGTGGCGGTCTGCAAGGCTGATTCCGCGGCATGCAACTGCTCGCGGGTTTGCTCGATCGCTTCTTGCTTCTGAGTAATGAGAGCCTGGTGGCCTTCCAACCTTTGGATGATCGTGTCTGTTTCGGCGAGCTGTTCCTCGGCAAAGTTTTCCAAGTCCATTGCGCAGCTTGACCATTGCGACAACACGTCGCTGATCTCTTGCCAGCCATCAATTTCCTTCAGATGTTCCACTTGCAGCTATCAACAACGCGCGGACTCACGTCAGATCTGGTCCACCTTGAGAAGATTAGGTCAGAACCCAACGAGGAGCAAATTTCCGAATTTGACGCCGTAAGCTGCTGGTCTTTCGTCGCGAGGAAGCCGTGGTACGATCAAAGGGGCTCTACTGAAAGTGACTGGAATCTCCACGGGAACTTTTAGCGCTCCACGCGTGTGCTCTTGCCGAATATGCCGTGCAACATGGATAACCAGCTTTATCGACAAGAGCAGTTCTCACGTCCAAGAGTGTGGAGCGGCACAACTTCGCGATTGGTTACTCGTTGCGTGTCCGCACTCGCTCCTCAAGAGAAAGCCTTGAGCTACGTGCTGCCGCGCAGCGCGGCGGATGGGGGCGGGATCCACTTGCTGCATGAAAAATCGAGCGGCTACAATCGCCCCAAAACGTGGTGTGTTTGCAGGAACTTCCCTGCTTCTGTTGAATCAGTGATCTAGGTGCGGTCTCTTGTGAGGCACGCCAATGACGGTGACCAATTCCCATGTCGATGTTCAGTTTCCTCACGATGACCACGGGTGACCGGGTCGGTTCGCACTTCCTGCTTGACCGAGACGTGGAGAATCGAGTCGGCCGTGATTCCGCGAATCAGGTGGTTTTGACTGATCCGCATTCCAGCCGCGTGCATTGCGTGTTGCGGAACGAAGGCGGCGGATGGCGAGTTATCGACAAGAGCCGAAACGGCACCTTTGTTAACGGACAAAAGATCGATGATGCCATGCTCGGTGAGGGGCACCTCTTGCGAATCGGTGCGACTGAGTTTGCCTTTCATCAGAGCGAGTTGCGACCTACAACGCTGGAAAAGCTGGAGGATCTGTCACCGCAGCATGATGGGTTCGAGCTCGAAGCGTTGCATCTACGGTCACCTGGGCAGAAGCTGGAGCCCAATCAAACGCCAGGCGATACAGAGAATGATCTGCCGCTGCTGTATCAGCTAAGCCTGACGTTGTTGCAGGCACGTGAATCCGGCGAGGTCCTTCGTTCCGCGTTGGAAGTCATCCATGGGAGGACGCGCGCGACTCTAGCGGGCTACCTGTGTATGAATGATTTGGGTGAGCTGTTGCCTCGCCAGATGTTTCCGCCTGATTCGGACTCTGCCGGGGCGGAGATGAGTGACTCCCTGACAGCCGTAGTCGCCAAGGAGCGCCGGGCAGTGTGGCTGACGGGGCAACAGATGGCCAAACCACCAACTTCAGAAAGTCTGGCGTCGTTTTCAGACGCTATCTGTGTTCCGTTGATTCGGGGGGATGAGGTCACTGGAGCGCTGCACCTGTACAAGAGCAAAGGCAGGTTTCGTGCTACTGATCTCGAATTCTCCGTCTCGGTAGGCTATATCGTTTCGTCTGCGCTGTCTCGAACGCTTGATGAGGAACGGCTCAACTGTGACCTTCACCGCATCAAGGCTCAGTTCGGGGCCCTTGATGAGATCATCGGGAACTGTGCCCCCATGCGAGAACTCAAGGAACGGATCTCCAAGATCGCACGTGCTAGTGGATGCACTCTCATCCGTGGGGAAAGTGGAACCGGAAAAGAACTTGTCGCGCGAGCGCTACACCGCTCCGGTCCACGCCAAGCTCGACCTATGCTGGCTGTCAACTGCGCTGCGATTCCCGAAAGTTTGCTGGAAAGCCATCTCTTTGGGCATGTCGCAGGCGCCTTCACGGGCGCAGATCAAGACCACACCGGCCTGTTTGAACAAGCGGATATGAGCACGCTCTTTTTGGATGAGATTGGAGAGCTTCCACCCGAAGGGCAAGCCAAACTGCTCCGTGTTTTGGAGGGGCATCCGTTTCAGCCGGTCGGCGGAGGTCGAGATATTCACGTTGACGTGAGAGTGATCGCAGCGACCAATCAACCGCTCGAAACGCTTGTCCGCGAAAGAGAGTTCCGTGAAGATTTGTTCTACCGTTTGGCCGTGTTTGAACTCCGTGTGCCGCCGCTACGGGAACGAGGAGAGGACATTGATCTACTGATCGATCATTTCCTGGAGCATTTTCGGATACAGCACGGCAGGCCAGGACTGGATATCACTCCCAACGCGCGCAAAAAGCTCCGCGCCTACACATGGCCAGGCAACGTGCGTCAGTTGCGCAATGTCATCGACAGCGCTGTGGTTCTCTCGACCGGAGAGCACATCTCGCCTGAAGATTTGCCGTTGCGTGATGTGGAAACCGATGCGTGGGATTCACTCAGGATTGCCGACTGGGAGAAACGTTTAATCGTCGAGGCGCTCCGCCGTTGTGAAGGCAGCGTGCAGGACGCTGCGGAGCTTCTGGGCATCGGTCGGGCAACGCTATATCGCAAGATTGAAGAGTACAAGATCGCTCGTGATTGAGTGAACCCCGCGTCAATGGAAACAGGACGCACGCTCGGTGGCGTACGCCCTGTTTTTGCGG
The DNA here is from genome assembly GCA_028066245.1 of Pirellulales bacterium. Lineage (GTDB taxonomy): Bacteria > Planctomycetota > Planctomycetia > Pirellulales > S012-138 > CALJLD01. Next base: position 20,963 of record JALCBR010000074.1, read on the forward strand.
CAACAATCACACCGCGTGTACATCCAGTTGGACGCTACTCGACAGTTAGCTGACTGATGTGATCGTTAAGCGACTGCTGTTGGGTGGTAATATCCTTTTGCAGTTTGGTAATCTCGCTGCGGAGATTTTCAATCTGAGTTTCCTGCTCATTGAACTTCTGCACGTAGCGGCGGTAGAGCTCACTGTTCTGTGCAAGCTGCTGCATGTTTTGGCGAATGCGGGTTTGTTCCTTGGAGATCTCAGAGATCGTTTGGACTTTGGTTTGACGTTGAGCTTCTATCCGGGTGATCGCCCGTTTACGATCGATGATCTCTTTCAATGCCTGTTTCAATTCCTCGCTGACGACATCTGATCGCAGGTAGAATCCCACGAAATCATCGTTTGCGTTGGAGACGGAAACTTGTTGCGTTGTCACGCGCTCCTCTTGAACCTTGAGGTCGGCGGGAGTGCCGGGGCTTGCCTGGACAGCAAAGCGGTACATGCCACGCGTCGTTTCTTCCGGTTCTTTTGGAGCGGTCAGCGTCCAATTCGGGTTTTTCGTGTATTCGATCAAGACTTTCTTTTCTCGTTCGCCAGAGTTCTTGACCGAGTAGTTCACGTCACGGCGATATTTGTACGTTGTGTACATGACTCCGTTAACAATTCTCACAGTCGTCATCGACTGCGGGTGTGATTTGCTTTCCGCGGCCACTTCTGTATCCAGATCTAACGCATAAGAGAGGAGTCGCTTTGCGCCTGGCGCGAGATTGGGGATTTGTGAATCGCCTGCATAGGCATCATCATCAAAGACGGTGACCGGACCAGCCATGAGGTGATAGTCAGTCCCATTGGTCAGCCAGAGGCCGTTAAGTGGATGCTTGGCTTGCACAGAAGGATTGTAGATGGAAACCTTCTCCATGCTGACGGTCCCGTCCACAATCGGAAGCATGGCGGATTGACGCCTTGGGAGCGTTACCGGGCGGGCGATCTCATATTGAAACAGCTCGCCGACATCTGAAGCCTGTGCCACGGAGTCAATTCCGGCTGCCGGATCGAACGCGGGCGCAGGCGCTGAATCGGCAAAATCGGCCCTTGCCCTGCTCCTGCCAGCACGACCACGACCGGCTCGGTTGCCAGCAATGCTCAGCGATTCTTCATCGTCTTCACCAGCTAGCTCGTCCGCGAGTTGATTGGTTCGGCCGAGGGATTCAGCCAGTCGGGCGAATTCCTGCTTTCGGCGCGTGAGATCTTGGTCATAGTTCTGTGGTCTGAGCGATGCAAACAGCTCTGGTTCAACTACAGGCCGCGGAACATAGAGCGGCTGATACAAATCCATCAAGAACGAGATGGGTCGCCCGCTGACAAGTGTCAAATTGACATCATTCCAATCATTTTCGGTGGTGTTTTCGACAATCGCCCAGCCTTGCAGGTAGGCCGCGCGATCATCCTCGACGACCAGCCGGTAGCTCGTCTTCCAGATGGGAGCTTCCTGAATGTAACCAACATTGACGCGGCGTGTTCCCTCGCCGGTGAACCGGAGCGAAACGGTTTTCTTGTCGACGTCATGTCCGGTGGCCAGCACGGCCAAAGCCTGGCGAAGTTCTGCATTCAATTCTGGGTCCGTGAGTTGGATGCCGCCGATGGAATCCAAGGCCACGCTCTTGAGCCTTTCGTTGGTCAGCAAGTTGAGGAACTCTTTCTCCATGACTTCATCGCCCACGGCCGTCTTTCGCAACTCCATGCCTAGAATTGTCCCCGAGATTTTGTCGGGTGCGGAGATTGTCACAGCTTCACCACGAATTTGCCCCAACAACTGCCCCATCGTGGGGTTCTCTGTCAGGTCGATGGCAAAAGTCTTGAGAGTTTTGGTGATGGGGTCTTTGGAACCAAAGTTGATGTTGGAGATGCTGCCGCCATCATTGTCTTGCAAGACCATACTCTTAAGCAGGTCATTGATGTCATCAACGTTAAAACGCAATTCCACCTGAGTATTGCCTTCCACCTTGCCAGCATGATCAAAGTAGGCCACGCCAGAGTTGAACATGACAACGCGCTGCAACGGAATCATGGCATCCGCGGTCACGTCATCATTGGCCTTCTCCGTAGTGTTTGGCGTCAGCGAATTGGTTGGTCCATCGCCGCTGGGGCCGTCAGCTCGTGAACTGCTGTGACAACTCGACCACGCAACGGCAACAGTCAAGCTGGCCGCAATGACATACAAGGAATTGCGCAAGCCTGACGTGCGTAGCCGCACACCTGGAGTCAATAACCGCAAGAATTGAGAATGCAACATGGTGGTAACTCCATACCTCTTGAGAAGATATCTGTTTTTTTCTTAGAAATGTTTGCGAGCGTTGCAGCGCGACGGCAACAAACCTGGGCAGGATACTCCGATCTCCGCAATGATCGACCGAAGAACAACTCGCGTGTTGGACGGTGAGCCATTTCGACTGGCCAAGTGGCACTGGATTGTAGCATGGCGGCATGCCCTGAGCTGGAGCACTGTCGGCTGCTCCACGGCCTTCTGACGCAAGATTGCCCGAGAAGTTCCCCCTAACGCCCTCGCTGTCGCCATGTCGAGCGACGCAATCCGGTGATCTGCCAAGCGGTTTTTGGCCGCTTTCCCGGTTAGGAGCGGATTTTCCCAGCGTCGATCTTCTCAGCGCGCGGCTGCTCTCTCCACAACCACAACATGACATTCGCCGACGGCGAAATCGTGCCACAGGGCGTGTCGGCGATCATCTTCAGAATAGAGTTCGATCTCGTACAAACCAGTGATCAAGTAGGTGTCAGGAGCTTCCAGCTGGAACCATTTATCAAGTCCAATGTCGATTTTGAATGACTCACCCGGCTGAATCGTTTGCAATCCCGCCATGCCACCGAAATTCCGCGGGTTGCCCGTGTCAGGAACGGCGGGGCCATAGCCAGAACCGGACATGGCGGTGAATCGGAATTGATTGTCCCGATAGCCCCGTTGCTGGCCTCCCTGGTAGAAGCGGATCGGTCCATCACCGACGTTCTTGATTTCCAATTGGATTTCAACGGGTTGCCCGACAGGGAAACTCTCTGCCTTGGGTGTGAAGCGGGTAATGATTTTGTGACCTGGATGCTGACGCAAATGCACCTTGGTGTTAAACGCCTTGGCGACCTGGTCAGCTGCTTTCTTTCCTGCGATCCTGGCGTGTAACGTCGTCAGGCCATCTTCCTGTGACCCGTGAGAATTCACAAACAAGTATTGGCCGGCCGCGACAATGACCATGTGCCCGACATTCGCCGGCAGATCGGCAACGCCTTTGAGGTTGAGTGAGAACATCTGATTATCGTTCGCACGAGACCACACTTCGGCGGTACCGAGTTTGTCCGTCAGCTTCCTTCCCAGCCGCAGTTCCCGACCGCTATTGAGTTTGACCACCATACTATCCTCTACGCCATCATCGCCGGTCGCGACGGCGTAGATTCCTTCGGCAGGGCTCCCATCCTGCCGGATAGCTACCCAATCCGCTTGCACCCTTTCCGCCTGCGGCATGCCGCTGAAAACGAACACAACAGCCAGTGGAAAGGAAAGCCAAATGTGAAGGTTCATCGCTCACCTTGAAAAGCGTGAAGGGAAAAGAAGTTGATCCCCTGGAGCATGAGACGTGGAAACGCTCGGGAGAGTTCCCAGTGTTCACCAGATACCCAGCAGAGCCACCGCGTTGTGGATAGGTCGCGCGAATTTCCTCACCGACATGCTCTCAGGCGTACGGGCGAAATTGACATTGGTCAAATTTTTCCATCCTCCAGG
>JALCBR010000075.1 GCA_028066245.1 Pirellulales bacterium
GGCTGTAGAGCGATGCGAGAGTGAGAAGCCCCACATTGGCGTTTCTCAGTTCCCCTGCTCAACCGCTAGTTGATGGGGACTCCCGAGCCAATCACGCCAAGTTCAGCTAGCAATGACTGCAAGCTTAGACCGAAGCTGGCTGGCACACGAAAGTCAGGCTGGAGCGGTAGGAATGTGATTGGCCAATGCGGCGGCGCGGCAAGTCCCGTGCATTTCTGAATGCCAAACTGAAGGTGGGGAATTCACGCCAGCGAGTAGACTTCTGTCCCCACGTGTTGCGTCACAATCTGCCCAAAGAGCGTGAAAGAATTGGCATCGTAGATATCGACCGGGAGAATTTGGCCGACTTGTCTCCGGTTGCCCTCAAAGACAACAATCCGGTCGCACATTGTCCGCCCGGTGAGTTGGAGCTGGGTTTGACCCTCGTCGGTTTTTTGGGCAGCTTTGCTAGGTCCTTCCACAAGAATCTCGACGCGCTGTCCCAGGAAAGGCTGGTTATCTTCTTCGCTAATGGCGTTTTGGATGGCCAAGAGTTCATTGTTGCGGCGCCGCTTCGTTTCCTCCGGCACATCATCCTCAAACAGTTCCGCTCCCCGCGTGCCGGGCCGCGTGCTGTATTTGAAGATGAAACTGTTCTTGAACCGGCACTCTTGAACCAGGTCCACTGTCTGCTGGAAATCCTCTTTCGTCTCCCCGCAAAAGCCGACGATGAAATCACTGGTGACCGCTGCATTGGGAAGAGTTTCGCCGATCGCAGCCATCATCTCGCGGTATTCTTCCACCGTATACCCACGTTTCATTCGCTTGAGCACATCATTGGAACCGCTCTGCGCAGGCACGTGCAGGTATTGGCATACCTTGGGCAAGTCTCGCACGGCTGAGAGCAGGTCCGGCGTCATGTCCTTGGGAAAGTTCGTCACAAACTTGATGCGATCAATGCCTTCAATCTCGTGCAGCTGCGCAAGCAAATCCGAAAGCCGCGTCGTCACCCCGCTCTCATGGCGGAAGCGATAACTGTTGACCGTTTGGCCGAGCAACGTGATTTCTCGGCAACCTTCGTCTGCCAGCCGGCGTGATTCTGACATGATGTGTTCCGGATCACGGCTTTGCTCAGGGCCGCGAACCTTGGGGACGATGCAATATGTACAGAACTTATCACAGCCAATCATGATCCGCACAAACGCCTGGTAAGGCGTCGGGCGCATAGCGGGATCACGCAACGGGTCATAGCTTTCAAAGCTTTGGGCCACGTCAGTTCGTGTCCCAGCGGCGCGATCCAAACTGACTTCGATCTTCTGCCCTCCGCCAGACTGAATCTCATCGATCAAGTCAGGCACCTGATGCAATTGACCTGGACCGACAATCAAATCCACATACGGAGCGCGGCGAAAGATCAGTTCCTGATCCTTTTGAGCCATGCATCCCATCACTCCAATGATCTTGTCCGGGTTGTGTGTCTTGGCGTGTTTGAGCCTGCCCAAGGCACTGTAGATTTTGTCTTCCGCATGCTGCCGAACACTGCACGTGTTGAAGAGCACGGTATCGGCCTCTTTGGCCGATTTGACGATCTGATAGCCGCGTTGCCGTAAGGATGCCACGACAAGCTCGCTGTCGAGCATATTCATCTGACAGCCAACGGTTTCGATATAGAGTTTCTTTTCCGGCATGCGGTTAACGTACAATTTCAGGCGGTCGTCTCGTCAAACGATAGCTGCATCTAGCTCGTGGATGGAACCCAGGGACCGGCTTCGGTGTCCACCTCAAGCGGCCCTGCCTGGGAAAGCCGTCTCGTCAGAACTGCCTGCGTCCATCATTTCCGCTTGGGCGGCAGCAGCTTCCAGTTGCGCTTGGCGCCGTTTTTCCTTTGCGGTGCGGATTCGCTCCCGCTCAAGAGCCGCCTGGATGTCATCACGCCGGGCGATCAACATCCGAACCAGGGCTCTAACCGCCAGAAAAGCGGCGAACGCGAAAAGGAACCAATCCCAGCGCGTCATATTCATGGTTTGCGTCCTTGCCACAGGTGCTCATGGCCGCGGCGTCCAACCGCGGCTCGCCATTCTATCGCACGGCGGGCTTACGTGGCGAGAGGGTTTTGCCGCCTTGCCGGCGCGGAGATACGCCATTTCTGGCGTCAACACCTGCCCCACACCGATGAAAAGTCAGTGACGGGCTTTGTCCATAGGGATTGCCGGCTGTCCACTGGCTTGGCTTTGGGATGCAGGTTCTGCCTAAAATGATAGTAGCGGTGACTTCGCCCCTGCTGCTTCGTAATTCCGTTGATGTCGAGACATGCCGACTGGTGATCCTTCGCGACGTGATTTCCTCACAGGCCGAGCTGCAGAGCGTGCTGCGCGAGGTGCTGTTAATAGAGCCCTTGGGCGTGACGACATAGACTCGCTTCATCGGGATGATCTCAGATCCAGCTCGGCAGACTCCAAAGCTGAGGCGTTTCCCGGCATCGCCCACGACGCGTATCTGCTGCGTTACTCCACCACGGCAATGGCCTGCGAGTTTGAAGTCGCTGTCCCCGCCGAAAACCGTTCGCTCGATGCGGCTGCAACAGCGGAGCCGCCCGCCCTCCAGGCGCTCGCGCTTGTTGAGCAGCTTGAAAACCAAATGACGGTGTACCGATCTGACAGCGAACTTGCGCAAATCAATCAACGGGCAGCCACCGAAGCGATCATTGTTGAGCCGAAGTTGTTTGCCTTACTGAAACAGTGCAAAACGCTTGCTGAAAAAACTCAAGGCGCCTTCGATATCACATCCACGCCGCTCACGCGCGTATGGGGATTTCATCGCAGGGAAGGGCGGATCCCTAGTGACGTCGCGTTGAGCGAAGCACGGTCGATCATTGGATGGCAACATCTGGTGCTGGACGAGGAATCGATGAGCGTGCGATTTGAAAAGGCCGGCCTGGAACTCAACCTGGGAGCCATTGGGAAGGGCTTTGCGCTGGATCGTTGCGGGGAATTGATGCGCGAACACGGCGAGTCATGCTTTCTCTGGCACGCAGGCCAAAGCAGCGTTCTGGCGACAGGTGACCAGCCGAGCCAACCAACTGGCAGCGGCTGGCCAATCACGATTGGAAATCCGCTCAAGCCGGGAAAACCATTGGGCACCCTTCGTGTTGCTAACGTGGGCGTAGCGACATCTGGTTCCAGTCAGCAGTTTTTCCGCCATGAGGGGCAACGCTACGGCCACGTCATTGATCCTCGTACTGGGAAGCCGGCGTCAGGCGTTCTTTCCGTCACCGTGATGGCAGACACAGCCGCGGAAGCCGACGCCCTGGCCACGGCGTTCTCTATTCTCGGCCCCGCGCGTGCGGAAGAATACTGCCAAGCCCGACCGACATGCGGATTTGTCATGCTCGCAAGGGACAGAGACGAGAGCCCGTTCCGTCTACGGATTGCTGGACGAGCAGAAGAGCACTTCGCGCTTGAACCCGGAGTCCCCCTCTAGCCGGCGCCGACAGCTCGGTTTTGTTGCCGAAGGCATCGCAACGTGCGAATTTGACTGGCGTGGCGGAGTTCGGGTTTAACTCCGGTTTCACCGCACCGGCAATCAAGCTAAGTTACACAAGCGGGCGAATTACCGCTCCCCATCTTCCTCCGATCTTTCTATCGCTTGTGCTTAACGGTCTGGTCACGTCGTACTTCGGCATCATACTGTTCCTGGTGTTGACCGGGTGCGGATTGCCGATCCCGGAGGAATTCGCAATTATCGCCGCCGGCATCGGTGCTGGGGCCGGAAACCTCGATCTCTGGTGGGCTTTTGCCGCCTGTATGCTGGGGGCGTTGTTGGGCGATAGTGTGATGTACGCTATCGGCCGCTTCTTTGGTCGCGGCTTGATGCGGGGAAAGTGGTTCAGCAAGATTGTCAATGCTGAAGCGGAAGCGCGCACAGAAAGGCTCATCCGCAAACATGGGCTGAAAGTGTTCTTCGTCGCCAGATTTCTTGTCGGCGTGCGCGCGCCAATGTATGTGGCCGCCGGAATCATGCGGCTCTCCTTCGCCCGCTTTCTGATTATCGATAGCATCTGTGCCACGATCGTTGTCGGTATTGTCTATTGGCTGAGTTACTTCATGGGGAACCGCTTTCGCCAGTTTTTTGAAGGCGCTGTTCATGATTCGCAAGTGTGGTTAACCATCATCGCACTTTCCGCTGCGCTTGTTGGTGGAATCATCTTCTGGCTCCATCGCCGGAAACACAGGAAGCATAAGCTCTCCGATTTAGAGACAACCTTGGGCGAGGAATCCTTGAGCCAATACGGCGATGAAGACAAGGAAGAGGAAGAAGTCAAATCGAATCGAGAGCAAGAAGTCGCCACCCAGGCAACGGAAGAATAGCAACGCCTGCGACTGCTCATCTCATCGAGACTGGCGCGCTTGTCAGCTTGCCCCGCAGCGCCCACAATGGGCCGCTTGCTTACTGTGACCATTCCTCTTTAGACTTCGCGCGAACTCATGCCTGCCTCCAACTCGCCGCGCGTGATCCTCAGCGCCTTTGCGGATGAAGCAGCCAACCAGAAAACAGCCGTACAACAGTTTTCCGCGTTGGCCGCGCTTGGGTTACAGTACTACAGCATTCGCTTCATTGATGTTGGCGGCGGCATCAAGAACGTCATGCAACTGACCAAGAGCGAAATCTCCGACATTCGCCACTTGCAGGACGAATACGGTCTCAACGTCGCGTCATTGGGTTCGCCGCTGGGCAAGGTGAAACTGGTAGACATTGATGATGGAACATCCAACCAATTTGTCCCCTTCAAAAAATATCTGGATCGCGAAGTCAAGAAAGCCTGCGAGTTGGCACATGCGTTTGAAACCAAACTGATTCGCGGATTCTCTTTCTACCCGCCCCAGAGCTCAGACCCGCACGAGTTCTTGCCGCAGGCGGTCGATCAAATTGGCCAAATTACCGAAGCCTGTCATCGCAGCGACCTGACGTTAGGCTTGGAAATTGAAGCCAACCTGGTGGGTTGCACGGGTGAGTTAATGGCCGAGATTCATCGACAGGTGAATCATCCTGGTTTGATGTTGGTGTTTGATGCGGCGAATATCGTGGTCCAAGGATTTGGCGGTGATGAGATTCTCAGCCAGTTCCGCGCCATGAAACCCGGCTTAGGCTGGATGCACGTCAAAGACTACAAGCATCCTTCACCCGCATCGCCGACGCGCAATGTGGATGAAGAGGCGCTTAAGCACTTTGTGCCTGCCGGCGATGGCGACGGCGCGCATGAGCTCGTTTTTCGTGAACTGCGCGCGATGCTGCCTGAGTTGGAAACGGCGCTCCGTCGGCGCGGTATCCCGGGTGTGTTTGTCGACTTGGAGCCGCACGTCAAAGGAGGCGGACAGTTCGGCGGATTTAGCGGACCTGACGGTTTGGGCGTCGCGCTGCGCTCAGTCTGTCGCGTGCTGGATTACACTGGCGTGGACTATCACTTACGCGATTTTGAAGACGTGAAAGCGGCCCGTGGGTTTTGACGGACGCTGTCCTAAACAAAGATCGTGGCTGGGTTTTCCAGCATGCGTTTCACGGATTGCACCAACGCAGCGCCGTCCGCGCCGTCCACAACTCGGTGGTCGAACGATGACGAGAGGTTCATCATCCGCCGGATCACAATCTGCCCATCACAAACGACGGCCCGCTCTTCTGCCTTGTGAAGGCCAAGGATGCCAACCTCCGGGTGGTTGATGATGGGCGTGGCACCCAATCCGCCCATTTTGCCAAGGCTGGTGAGCGTGAACGTGGAACCGGAAAGCTCTTCGCTCGTGGCGGTGTTATCACGTGCTGCCTGCGCCAGTCGGATCACCTCGCTGGCAGCTTGCCACACGTCGAGCGCTTCCACGTGACGAACAACAGGAACGTAAAGGCCACGTTCCGTCTGTGTGGCGATGCCCAGATGTAAAGGTTGATGCCGGATGACGGTCTGCGACTCGTCATCATAGTGTGCGTTGCACTGCGGAAACTGATGGACTGCCTTGGCCAGTGCGAGCATCACAAAGGGAATATACGTCAGCTTGATTTCATGTTCGCCGGGATACTCGGTTGAGTTCAGGTGCTGGCGGAGCGCTTCCAACTCCGTGATATCGACCTCTTCGAAATAGGAGAAATGGGCGATGGTGCGCTTGCTCTGCGCCATCTTCTCCGCGATGCGGCGCCTGAGCCCGACAACCGGCACTTCCACAATGCCAGTTCGCTTCTGTCGACTGGGCCCGGAATGCGAAGACGCAGTCAGGAAAGACTCGAGATCTGCGTCGAGAATTCGGCCGCCCCGTCCACTGCCAGTGACGTGGAACAGGTCGATTCCTCGCTCGCGAGCGCGGCGACGGACCGCAGGGCTGGCGATGGGCTTCTCGTCCACCGCGCGGTGAACGGTTGATGTGCTGTTGCCGGAGGTTGTGCTTTTGACTTCCGTTGTGGCAACCGTTGATGACGTGGACGCTATTGCGCCAGCAGAAACCGGTTCCGCTTGCTCCGTCTGTTCCTCCGTTTGAACGGGTGCGTCACCGGAAGTCTCGATGACGACCAGTTCACTCCCCACCGCAACCAGTTCCCCCACACTCCCGTTGGTCTCCAAAACCTTTCCATCCACGACACTGGGAATTGTCACAGTGGCTTTGTCTGTCATCACGTCGACAAGCGGTGCATCTTCAGCAATCGTATCTCCCGGCTTGATGTGCCAGGCAACGATTTCACCTTCGACGACGCCTTCGCCAATATCGGGAAGTTTGAACGTGAAACGAGACATAGTCGTGGCGTTCGGAGTGGGATTGGGACAAAGGGTCAACGTGAATAAAGTGCGAAATCCGACGTCCAGTCTTGAGAGAGCGAGTGGCTCTTCTATTGGGGCGGTTCAAGACGCATGGGCGATTGAATCTCGTACCCATATCGCTTGTTCTATCCAACTCACTCTTGCATGACTTTCTTCAATGCGCGGACGATTCGTTTTCGGCCGGGCATGTATTGCCATTCCAGCGTGTGCGGAAACGGCGTGTCCCAGCCAGTGACTCGGATGATTGGCGCTTCGAGATGCCAGAAGCAATGTTCCTGAACCAAGCTGAGCACTTCTGCTCCAAAGCCGGTTGTGCGCGGAGCCTCATGGACAATCACACAGCGTCCGGTCTTCTTAACCGAAGCGGCAACTGTTTCAATATCCAGGGGCACCAACGTGCGAAGATCGATAAGCTCCGCGTTAAGTCCTGATTGTTCAATGGCCTTGCGACTGACGTGGACCATCGCCCCCCAGGTGATAACCGTACAATCAGCTCCTTCGCGGATAATCGCCGCCTTGCCCAGCGGTGTCTTGTAGTATTCCTCCGGCACGTCTCCGCCTGGTTGATTGGTCCATGTGGGGACCTTGTGTGGGTCACCGTTAAACGGTCCCCGATACAATCGCTTGGGTTCAAAGAACAGCACCGGGTCATTGGACTCAATGCTGGAGATCAACAGCCCTTTCACATCGTGTGGGTTGGAAGGCATCACCACGTTCAACCCCGCGGTGTGAGTGAAATAGGCTTCCGGGGATTGGCTATGATATAAGGCTCCGCGGATGCCGCCGCCGCATGGGGTGCGAATCGTCAACGGAGCCGACCACTCGCCGCCGGAGCGATATCGCAGCTTGGCGAGCTCATTCGTGATTTGATCAAAGCCGGGATAAATGTAATCGCTGAACTGAATCTCCGGAACGGGGCGCAGCCCGTTGATGCCCATACCGATGGCAGTTGAGATGATCCCGCCTTCAGCCAGCGGGGAATCAAAGACACGGTGTTTACCGTATCGTTCCTGCAAGCCGACTGTGGCGCGGAACACTCCACCGAAATAGCCAACATCCTCACCGAAGATGCAAACGGTGGGGTCTCGTTCGAGCATGATATCCAGGGCGGAGTTGATCGCCTGAATCATGTTCATCTTCGGCATAATCGACCTCGGTGTTTCCTCACGCTGTCTTGCTTGTTCGGTTTCTTTCTGAGTTCAGCTCTTCGTCACAATGGCTCTGCACGTTCAATCCTGCTCACCCAGCAGCTCGTCCCGTTGCCTTTTCAAGTGCGGGGGCAACTCTTCATAAACATCATCGAAGATCGTCTCTGGCGGATCGTAAGGACCTTCGTTCATGGTGCCGTATGTCTCGGCTTCTTTGACAACCTCAGTGATTGTGCGGGCGGTGTCTTGATTGAGCGACTCATGCTGCTCTTCCGTCCAAGCGCCCAGGTGAATCAAGTGCTGCTTGAGACGTTCGACCGGGTCGCCGCCTGGCCAAAACCGGCCTTCGTCCGCCGGACGGTAGCGGCTGGGATCATCATTGGTGGAGTGCGCGCCCCCACGATAGGTGTACATTTCCAACAGCGTCGGCCCGCCGTGACGGCGTGCCCGCTCCGCCGCCCAGGCAGTCGCGGCGTAAACGGCCAGGAAGTCATTGCCATCAACCCGTAGGCCGGGAAAGCCATAAGCATCAGCTCGAGCGGCGAAGGACCGTCCGCCCGTAGCGATGTTGCGGTGAGTGCTGATCGCCCATTGATTGTTGACGACGTTCAGGATGATCGGCGGGCGATACACGGAGGCAAAGTTGATCGCATAGTGGAAGTCTCCCTGGGCCGCTGTGCCGTCTCCCAGCCAAGACGCCACAACTTGCGGCCGGCCGAAATAGTCCGCGGCCATGGCAGCGCCGACAGCCTGCGGGAACTGCGTGCCAACAGGGCTGGAAATGGAAACGATCTTCCCCTGGCGCCAACTATAGTGGACGGGCATCTGCCGCCCTTTGGCGTTGTCTCGCGTGTTGCCGATGCACTGGCAGGCCATATCCAGCAGCGTTGCGCCGCGGATCAACATGAGCGCATGCTGGCGGTAAGACGGGAATAACAGATCGTCCGGATGCAAAGCCAGGCCGGCGGCCGTGGCCACAGCCTCCTCCATTTTGCTTTCCAGGTAGAAAGAGAGCCTCCCTTGCCGCTGCATGGTCAGCATCCGCGAGTCAAAGTGCCGGATTCGGACCATGATTTTCAGCCCTTCAAGCAATGTCTCCGCGTCAATCTCCGGATTCCAAGGACCACTCGCGTGCGCCTCATCATCCAGAACGCGGACCAATCCATTCGCGTGCGGTCGCAGCTCCGTATAGTCAACCAGCGGGTCAGGGCGATGAAGGTCACCTGGCTGTTGGCTGAACCGTGAGAAACGAGGCTCCTCACCAGGGCGATGCGGCGCTTCTGGCACGCGCAGGCATGGCTCCGTTTTCCCATCTTGCCCGTTGGATTGCGATGCGGACTCTCGAGCTTTGTGAAGTTCGGCTTGGGAATCTGCCATGATTGGTCCCTCTTACGAGTCTCGCGACACCATACCCGCAGCCCAGTCGTTTGCTCACCGGCGAAGGAGAAAGCAAACGAAGGTGACTCTCCGTGGATGTTGTTTGATCGCCCAGGCATGCGACAACTGAGTCCCGCACTCAAACGATCCAAAGCTGCGTCGCTTTCTCCTGTTTCCTTGTTTGCAATTGGACCGCGGGAGTTTGCTGCGGCCGCGTCATTCTTGGCGCTGCTCGCGAGAATCTCTCCACAGATCTGTTTCTAGTCTTCTCTTTCTAATCACATCTCTGACGCCCCGTGGCCCGAGCTATTGTACGTTTCTGACGTTGGCGAGGGGGCAATTCTCTGGCCAGTCCGGGCTTCCTCAACCAACAGCCCCGCCCGATAAGAAGAGCGTACTAAGGGCCCGGACGCTACAGCTTTAAATCCCAATTCGCGTGCGAGTTGGTCCCATTCGGCGAATTGTGACGGTGGTACGAATCGATCAACCGGAAGATATTTGTTGGCCGGAGCCAAATACTGACCCAACGTGATCATGTCGACCTCCGCTTCTTCTCGCAATCGCCGTAAGGCTTGGGAAATCTCAGCGTCTGTCTCGCCGACTCCAACCATCAAGCTGGTTTTTGTGAGCAAGTCAGGACGCAGCCGCCGGGCTTCATGCAAAATCCTCAGGCTTAAGTCAAACGATGCTCTTGGGTCCCGCACAGCTACATCCAACCGAGGAACGCATTCCACGTTGTGGGCAAAGACCTGTAGCGGAATTCCATCGACCAGCCCCTCCAACGCCTGCAAATTTCCGTTCAAATCGCTGGAGAGTAACTCGATCCCGACCTCAGGTAGGCGCTTGTGCACCGCGTCCACGCAAGCCCGGTAATGGCCCGCACCGCCATCAGGCAGATCGTCACGATTGACAACAGTGATGACAACATAGGACAGCCCCATCCGTTCAACGGCCTCGGCCAAATGTGCGGGCTCTTCCAAGTCAGGCGGAGCGGGCGCTTTGAGCGTTTCGACAGCACAAAACCGGCATCCACGGGTACATTCCTTACCGGCAATCATGAACGTTGCCGTGCCCTGGCCCCAGCAATCATGAATGTTGGGGCAGCGAGCTTCCTCGCAAACGGTGTGTAGTTGGTTTTCACTGACCGCCGAAGTTGTGCGATTAAAGCGAGCTCGCGACTCGCCGATCGGAAGATTGACTCTCAGCCAGCTCGGCAGTCGCGGCCGCGAAGCTGATGTCTCAACTGGCAAAACCGGGAGCGAGGATTGTTGGGCACCTTGACGCAAGATGAATTCCCATTTGAGGTTATATAAAGGTTTGGGCGGCATTTGACCCACAGTAAATCTAACTCTCAACAGATGGGAAACAAGGAGTGTGAGAGCGGAAGCGAGAGACCAAACACCATAAGCTATTATTCCAAAATGACTTACGGAGACACCCGCTCGCACAGACGATCGTTAGACGAAATGCCCAGCCGATGTCAGATCGTGAAAGAGCTCAGCAGGCGGAACGTCAGTAAGAGAAGCGCTCTAATTCACAGGCCGGCCCTGTTCATAGGTCCGCGTGTGCGTGATTCCGGCGGTGATCCAAACGGTCCACTCCCCATGCTTCTTGCCGTCAACGTATTGTCCGACCTCGTTTTTTGAGCCGTCCGCATGGAAGAACTGCCATGTGCCAACACGCTTTCCTTCAGCATAGTGTCCTTGCGATTCCACTTGTCCGTTGGGCCAAGCGTTGAGCCAAGGGCCATCCAGCACGCCGTCCTTGTACGTCTCCGTTTGCACCGTGATGCCGCTTTCAATTGTGATCCACTGACCGTGCGGTTTCCCGTTTTTGTATTCTCGAACTTGTTCCGTCTGACCGTTAGCGGAATAAAAGTGCCACAATCCTATTTGCTGGCCAGAATCGTACCGGCCTTCAATTTGAGTTGAACCGTTGCGGAAGAATGTACGCCAAGGACCGTGTAGCGCGCCCAGACGATACGTCTCAGTCGTCCAGCCGCCGTGAGGGTGCTTTGTTTTCCACTCGCCTTCTCTTTGGCCCTTAACCACCCGGCCTTCCGAGGTGTCGGTCCCTTGTTCTGTGTGGCGATAGTGCTTCCAGAATCCATGTCGAACTCCGTTCACCATGTCTCCTTCGCTCACCCTCCGCCGGCCGTCATCATCCCAGAAGATCCAGTACCCCTCCATCTGCAGACGGTTCCATGGATCACGTTCTCCCTCACGAATCTTTGCGCCTTGTGCGTTGTACGTGACTTCCACACCTCGGTGATCTGGCCCGGAGAAAGGATCAGCCTTCGGGCTCTCGACAAGTTCGTACGTCTGTGTGGACAGTGTCATATAGCTGTGATACTCAGGCTGAGCTGGCGGCGGTGTGGACTTGATAACGAGGAAGAGCTTGAGATCAGTGATTTCTGGCCCGTCTGTCTTTTCATACTCTCGCAACACGAAGCGCAGAATCGCGCGGCGCAAAACATCGGCGTGTTGATTCGCATGCTCAGGAATCATCTCTGGCGGCATCAACAGTCCTAATGCCGCCGTATGACGGAGGTAATTTCCCCACACGCTGTTGAATGGCGTTTCCCAATATTTCGGCTGGCGATAGAGATCAGATGGTCGCCCTTGTTGAAACAGGTCCACCTTGCGACCGTCCAAGAGCTGCGCTTCCGCGACCCACCAGGCATCAACCGTCGGCGCATCGGGCGCAAACATGTTCCAATACTGGTTAGCCTGAGCTGCATAAGTTGCTTCGGCCACGAAAACGCCCACACGATTCACATTGGACTCGGCATCGGGTTGCAGCTTGAAGATTGGCACAACGTTTTGAAAGTACATGCCGCAGAGGACGCTGAGCATCCACGCAGATGCCAGCCCGTTTCCGAATGCGGATCGCCATTTCGCGCGAGTCATCGCACCTGTCTGCTTCACGGGAGAGTTCGGATTGGAACGTCCGGTCGCAGGCGTCACTTCAGACGATGACTCACCGGGCTGCGGGATGGCGCATGCGGCCATTCCCAACAGTTGAGAGATCCGCGCCCGATTGTTGGCGACCAGTCGATATCCGATATCGCAGACGGAGCGCACCCCTGGCAATCCCATCACCGCCAGCAGTGGCCAAGGAAAGGGAAGTGAACGCAACAACATGGCGACACCTGCGCTTTGTGTCGCCTGCTGCCCGGTGCGCTCATCAAAGACCACAATCGTTCGTTCAGTCAGTTCCGGCTTGACCTTGTGCCGAAATTCTTCTGTTTGCGAGTTGCCAATGAACGCGATCTGCCCGAAACGATCAGACACCTTCAACGCTTTGCAGCAGGCCGTGCAGATCCCGCAGTTGTCGTCATAGTAGGCCGTTACCGGCCGAGAAAACCGCCGCCCAAATCGCGCGAGAGCGTCCCAATCTCGCGGAAGCATCAACAGCGGAAAACAGGCCAGCATCGCGTAGGAAAAAACGCCAGCATCCACAGTCAGCGCAATGCCAAGATGGAACCCAGCCAGCGCAATGAGCGTCAGCCGCCTGATCCACGGCTGCCCCCACGGAATCAAGAACGCTGGCAGCGCTATATACTCCAAGATCAGCGTGCCATAGGCGATCGACTTCAGCAGCCAGATTGGAGCTTCCGCCATCACGGAACCGAGCGGGAACAACGACTGCTCCATGTGCAGCACGTAGTACAGGGCCGTTCCTTCTTCCCACCACGTGATTCCCGTCTTCCAAACTCCGGTGAACAGGTAGATCAAACCAAAGTGCAGGACAACAAAGAACGCCGCAGCCGATGCCGGAGCTTTCTCGACCGCCGGCAGGGGGGCAGCGTTCCACTCGCTTGAAGACGTTCCCGCCCGGTCAACAAGCGGAACGGAAGACCGCATCGCTCGGCGGAGAGCATCAACAGAAAATCGCTTGCCCAGCGGCAAGAACATTGTCCAGGTCAGCATGGACGCCAACACAAAATCCGCACCAATCAGCACATAGGGATTGCGATGGGAGATCGAAACGAAAAACGCCCATGAAAGTACGCTGGCCAGTCGGGTGCGATACCCGACCAGCAGCAACAAGTAGCTGACCAGCGCACCCAAGAAGAACAAGCGAACTCCCCATTCACCACCAATCCAAGCCAGCGGAGTGTAGGGAAAGTACCGCGCTCCCAGTTCTGTCAGGATCTCGCGCGGAAGGACGCCGGAGTCGGTGTACATCACTCCTAGCCAGCGCCAGCGAAACACCCACAGGGCGATCAGCACCAGCGCCAGCAGGATACGAAACAGCCCCAAGCTCCGCGGATCAATACGGAAGAAGAAGTCACGGTACCGCCCGGTCAGTGAAAGCTGTGGCTGATCGCTCATCGGCATTCAACAAGAACTGATTCGCTACGACGTGGCCTGCCCTGGAGTGTCTGGGGGCCTTGTCCGCACGTCGACTCCAGAAGACGCGGCTCTTCATCCTTCTATCCGTAATTGTTGCTTGATGTTAACGATCGATCAATTTGAGTCAGACTCGCAAACAGGACGTCCACGAAAGAACCCCGTGGCCAGCCGCTACATTCGGCGCAATGCGGCTCTTCCCTCACACGGCTTCTCGGCGTGAATGCGGAGATGTTGCCTTGGCGCCACAGCTAGCAGCAATCCGCCAAGAAAAACGATTACCGATGACTTACGACGGAAACTTTGAACTTTCGCAAGTGATATCTCCAGGCAGCGCACGCCAAGGGTAAGTGACGCACTGACCAATTTGTGGATCTGTACGAACTCCCCACAAACCATGGCGAATGGCGAGGAAACCATGAGGCGCGTCGTTGACAAGCTCCTGTTTGCTGCTCCGATTCTTGCCGTCTTTCAGCTGGCCGGGTGCAGCGGACAACAGGCACAGTCTTACGACGCAGTGACGTGGCCGCTCTTTGAAAGAGTTCTGACGTCGGAGAACACAGAGACAATCAGCCAACTCTATAGCGATATAGCCGCGGAATTGAAGCCTGGCCGGAAAAAGGACGCATACTTAGACCTCGAGGCACGCGTGGACGGCTACATTCCCATGAAGAAGTGGCTCCGCGATGAATATATGCAAGCTCCAAATGAAAACCGCACCAGGGAGGAAGCTCTCACCTTGCTGGCGAAAGACGTCTCTTGGAAAAGTGGGCAGAAGAATCCCCGCGTCATCACCAAAGCGTATCTAGAAAACACTTACCACCCGACAATGGCCGAAACGATGTTGCATTGGGGAACCCCCGTGTATTTCACAGTCTTCACGGATGATGAGAGCAAGATTGTATGTTGGAGAAAGGTCGAGTGATCCGAGGGAGAGCTTGATTCGACTCCGCAAGTGGGTTATCCGCCATCTCCGGTCTCGATGGGTAAGTCTTGGGCCGCGCTCCACTCCTGCCAACTGGCGTAGTACGTGCGAACGTTCTTGTAGCCGAGTAGTTCCAACGCGAATGCTTCCGCGGAGGCTCGTCCGCCGCTCTGGCAATAGGTAATGCACTCTTGATCTGGCAACGCGCCACGGCTTTCAAAGAGCGCTTTTAGGTCGTCTTTCGATTTGAAGCGGAAATTCTCGTCAACCAGTTCCGTCCAGTTGAGATGCGTAGCGCCCGGGATGCGGCCTCCTCGTGCGCCCCGCGCTTGCGCGCCGGTATATTCATTTTCCGTCCGTGTATCCAGCAAATGCACACCTTGGGCATTGAGCCGGTCCTTGAGTTCGGCCACTTCTATCAAACGATCTTTCTGAAACTCCGGCGCAAACTCACTCGGTTCATATTGCGCAGCGGTGGCTGATTGCTCGTTGTCAGAATCTGCCCACGCTTGCCAGCCGCCATCAAGGATGGCCGCGTTCTTGACGCCAACGTACTTGAGCAACCACCAAATGCGCGTCGTGCTGGAAACACTGCGTTGGGCGCCGTAAACCACAACCCGCGTGTCACGCGTAATTCCCAGCGGAGAAATCGCATCTGACCAGGCCTTGGCGTCGTGCATTCCTCCTGGCTGTTTGGCCAGCCGAGAAATACTCGATGCATTCGCCCATAGCGCGCCGGGGACATGGCCAGCGGCGTAGTCGCTCTCAGACCTCACATCCAGAATTCGCACGTCGCCCGATTTTTGGCCCTGCTCGTCGTTCGACAAGGCATGCAGTTGATCCGTGTCGAGCAACATCATCATGGTGTCAGCAACCTCCTCTGTATCATGATCCTGCGGTGTCGACATCGCCCCCGGCTCACCGCAGCCGGAAAGACCGCCGAAAATCAACGCCAAAAGCAGGGTGACATGAGACACGGTCTTTCCAGGAGTAGTTCGAGACATTCGGACATCCTCAAGAGAAGCGGGTGGCGCAGACGCCGGTCGCTCACCGGCTGCAAGCGTTAGTCTACCAGCAGATCGATCACTGGCCAGCGCGCGGAGATATTCCAAAGTGCAACAAGCCGCAATGGCTGGCGCTGTGAGAACGCTTCCGAGCTTGCGTTGCTGACGGGAAGGGGCCGCACAACTTGTTGGAAAACGCCCTCGTGGCGTTTTCAACTCGAGCCAAGTGCGAGAGTGAATCTCACAGGGCTCGCAAATCGCGGCACATTCTTACCACGATTTGGAATCCCCTCCTTGGGGATTCACGCAGCCTGGTGATCATCAACAGGCTGCTAAGGCAACTCGATCAAAGATTGGCTTTTGACAATCGCACAATCGTCCGGAAACGTGTGAAACGCCTGGACAATCAAGCTGCGATTGCGTGCTTGGACGTTGATATAACTCATCGCTCCCATGGCCACGCGCCCGGAAGAACGGAACACGTGCAACATGCCTTCCCGTTCAGAATCGCGAACCAATTCCTGCTGGAACGTCCAAAAGATCTTGGGATCAACCGGCTCCAACTGAAAAGAAACGTGGTACTTCACACCGCCCCGGCATTCCACACGGTCATTCCGCTCGCCCGTGAGTCGATACGACATCAACCGCCGTTTCTGCGGCAACGGGTGCGAAGCGCTAGTGGCGACTTCTGTGAGCGTCAACCCTTCACGATTCCAAGTGACCAAGTGCCCTGCGCTGGTGATTTGCACCTTGGCGTTGTAGTCGCCCCGCTTGATGGTGCGCGTTTCGTAAACTTCGAACAACTCCGGATGCAAAGGACGTCCATAGAGCTGAAAGATAAGCTCAGCGATTTTTGGTCGTACCGAAAGCACCGGAATGGGTCCTTTGCAAGAACTCAAGGCTTAGAAAAACAAATCGGCCGTGATTGCAGCGGCCGGTTTCCTTAACGCATCGACGACAAGAAACGGCTGAACAAGCCTAGCATGCCGCCGAACTGTTGCCATTATAGGCAGGTGATCAAATCGGACAAAGGCAGATTCAACGCGAGAGGAAACCGTCTGTTTTCGAGCTTGACAAATCAGAGTTTTGTGTCTCGCGCGCGTTAAGCGGATGTCACTCCCAAGAGAGTGTGTTGAACTTTCGATTTCTCATCGTCCCGTTGCCGCGAGTTCAACGTCCCCACCGATAATGCCCTGCGTCCCTTGGGCGAATTGACCTGCTCACACAGGGCAACCTAGACTGGTCATTTCCGTCACCGTTCACTCCTGGCGAATTTTCTCGCGCCTCCCCGATACATTTCATGCCGGACATTTCCACCTCATCCGTTTCCACGCGCAGGGATCGCAAGGAATTTTTGCAGCTCGCCTGGGATCTTTACCGTCAGGACCCCAATTGGGCGCCGCCGCTGTTAGACAACATCAAGCAACTGCTCGGCTGGAAGAAGCATCCCTTCCATGACATCGCGGACGTGGAGTGTTTCCTGGCTCGTCGAGAGGGAAAAGTTGTCGGACGCATCGTCGCCATCCACAATCGTGAGCACAATCGAGAGTACAACGAAGAACGTGGCTTCTTTGGGTTCTTCGAGTGCATCGATGATCAAGACGTGGCCAACGCGCTCTTCGATACTGCGGTCGAATGGTGCCGCAAGCGCAATCTCACGGCCATCCGTGGTCCGGCCAATCCTTCAATGAACTACGAATGCGGTCTCCTGATCGATGGCTTCGACAGCATGCCCGTGTTCATGATGACCTATAATCCGCCCTACTACGAAAAGCTCATCGACAACTACGGATTCAAGAAAGCACACGATCTGCTGGCCTACATCGGCGATATCGAACAGCTTCCCGATGTGGAATCCAAGCTAGGCCCGATTATCGAACAGGCGAAAGAGCGCTCCGGAGCAACCATTCGGCCGATGAACCGCGCCCGCTTTAAGCAGGACGTGGACACTTTTCTGGAAATGTACAACCGCGCCTGCGGTGAGATGTGGGGCTTTGTGCCGCTCACCCGCGGCGAGGTCCACGCGCACGGAGCATCGCTCAAATGGTTGCTGGTGCGAGATCTCGCCCTGCTGGCTGAAGTCAACGGCAAGACCGTAGGTGTTGTGCTGGGGCTGCCGGACTTCAACCCGGCCATCAAGAAGATCCGTGGCCGGCTGTTCCCTTTTGGGTTCCTCAGACTCCTGGCCGCCAAAAGGAAGATCCACATGTTCCGCGTCGTCAGCATTGACGTGGTGCCGGAATTCCAGCGCTGGGGGCTGGGCTTGGTGTTGATGAACGGCCTAGTGCCCAAAGCCCTGGAGCTCAACGTCAAGCACGCGGAGTTCTCCTGGGTTTCCGAGGAAAACACCCTCGCCCGCATGGGCTTGGAAAAAGGCGGTGCTCGGCAGTACAAGACGTACCGGATGTATGACTTCGAGTTGTAAAACGCGGCTTGCCGAACCGCCTTCAAGAGGGCTCGATGGACCTGGCGACCTGGTCAAGATCACGACATCACCGCTGCCGATTGATCTCTTGCCATAGCCGCTGCTGGCCGGTACGAATTTGTTCATTGACCAGTTCTTGCAAGATCGCGTCGGCGTTCGCCCGAAGTTGAGACGCCAAGTCTGGCTCGTGCAAAGCGGAGTAAACGTCGGCCATGGTTCGCAGCGTATCTGCATATTCCGGGTGCTGCCTTCCCCACGCGCCCGCGAGAATGTCAGCGGACTCCGTGATCAGATCACGAGATCGTGGGACGTCTCCCTTGGCCAGATAAAGCTCCGCCAGTTCGCGAACAGCCAGGCCGTACTCCGGATGCTTCTTGCCAAACTTACTGGCTAACACGTCTACGGCAGCCTGAAGCGAACTCTCAGCATCGTTGACGTTCTGGAGCACGGAATAGGCATCTCCCAGCGAGCGCAAGGTTTCCGCATACTTGGGATGCTGTTCTCCCAGCGTCTCTCCCAAAACGTTGAGGCCTTCTCGTAGCAAGGCTTCGCCGCGTTCCGCCTGTTCTGTGGCGACGTACACCCTTCCCAGCCGCGAGGCCGCCTCTGCGTACTTGGGGTGCTTTTCCCCCAATTCACTCTCAAGAAGCTCCGTGCCCGCAAGCAGCAGAGATTCGGCCAAGCCGTACTCTTCCGCGTCGGCCGCAAGCTGGCCAAGCCGCGAAAGATGCTCAGCATACTCTGGATGTTGTTCACCAAAGACTTCCAGCGCGACGGAAGCCGCTTGTTGCACTAGCTGCTTGATTTCACTCCGGCGACGCTGCGCGTTGGCCAGCTCAATCGAGTTCTCCAACACCGTCAAATAACGTGGGTGCTGTTCTCCAAGACTTGCCCGCGTGATCGCCACGGCTTGCGCGAGGTATTCGGCCGCTTGATCCCAGTTTCCTTGGTCCGTTTCCACGAGAGCGAGAAGATTCAGCACGGTGGCGTGATCGGGGTGCGCTTCGCCGACAGCTTTCCGCAGGACAGTTACGGCCTCAAGCAGCGATGTGCGCGCCTCATCGGGATGGCCGAGATGGCGGTGCAGGTCACCCTGGTTGATCAGCACGCTGGCAACGTTGATGTGCGCTGTCAATCCATGCTGGCGGTAGACTGCCAGAGCTTTTGCGAACTCTTGCTGGGCGGTTTCAAATTCTCCTCGCTCCATCTGGATGTGGCCCAAATTGTTTCTCAGTTGAGCAACATGGGGATGCTCCGGCCCAAAGATTTCTTCGGTCATCTCGATCGCGTCTTCCGCCTGAGACTCCGCGGCGCCCAGGTCACCCTGCTTATGCTCGATGGACGACAGGTTAGAAGCGACCATCGCTTGCACCTGCATAGCGGCAGCGCCACCGCGGCCATCAAGTTCATCCAAGACCTGTTCAGCCTGCCGGGCGAGATCGAGAGCCTGTTGCAGCTCTCCTTGTTCGAGCCGAATCATGCTGAGATGGTTGATGGCTTGCGCTGATTGCGGCCCGCGTCCTTCGTCAAGGATTGCAAACAGCCGGATGGCTTCTTGCTGAAAGATGTCCGCTTCATCCAGGACAGCGCGTTGCCGCATCACATCCGCCAGGTTGGCAAGGAACATTGCCAGCGCAGGATGATCGGGACCAAGCCACTTCAGATAGATCGCGATGGCCTGACGATAGAGCTTTTCCGCGTTGGCAAGATCACCCAGTTGGCTCGCCACCAACGCGACCTCATTCATGCTGCGCGCGGTGAGCCAGTAGTCGGCACCAAAGCACCGCGCACGAACGTCGAGCGCATAAGCCTGCGCGGCCAAGGCGTCTTGCAATTCACCACCGCCGGCCAAACGTGTGCCTTCCAATTGACGCGCCGCCGCGGCCCGCACAGCCTGCAAATCCTCGGGCGACAGCTTTTGCATCAGTTCGACGCGCTGCACATGGAATGCTGCCGTACGCGTGGTCCAATGGTCTTTCCCATTGAGCATCTCCAGTTGTTCGACAGCGCCTTGCCGGGCCGCAAGCGCGGCATTTAAGTTCGTCTTCTCAAACGCATCGCCTAGCCAACTCAGCAAATCAACATGCATATTTCGCAGCGCAGCCAGCTCCTCACGATCGATGTCCTGCGACCTGGCGGCCAGCGCGATCAATCGCACTTCAACCGCATGGAGCGCGACCGCTGTGGGCAAAGTCTCGGCTTCTGTGTCCCCGGAGGATTGTTGCATGCGGAGTTTGGCAACCAACTCCAACCGCTGCGAGACAAGGTTTGGCAGCGATTCTTGATCATCCGCGTCTTGGGCAACCTCCGGAGCGGGCGCAGCGCACAATCGGCCCAAATCCCCACAGAAGAATGCTGCTGAAGCCAGCCACGCTAGCATCATGCATCGCAGAAACTGCAGACGGAACATGCTGAACTCCCAAAGTCAGTTCAATCGTTTGGCAGACTGGTAAGTACTCGCAGTCCGCGTATCGCTCAAGATGAGCGCATCGCACCCTATGACGCGCTCGCTTGAGAGGCTGAAAACGAGACGACGACAGACAGATTGAAGAGCGCTCGATGGCTTGAGCGAACAGCTACCACTCCAGGTCAGTCCACGACACCGGTTGTCGGGAGAATCGTAAGCCAGGAGAGTCCGCAGGAAGTTGATCCGCGTCAATTCCAATACCGCGGCCCAAACGGAGATTCACATGGCCCTTGCCCACTGGCGGTTTGGTGCTACGGTCCCAGGAGCGGTTGGCGCCCCTCTCGGAACAACTCCCGGAAACACTGGTGGCGCACCTGTTGGAAACACTCTTGGCGCGCCTGTTAGAACTTTGAAGGAATCCACTCGCCAGGGGGGGCGGAAAATCGCTTGACCTGAACCAAGCTTGATGGCAACGCTAACCGCCGACATCTAGAGTGTTGCATTTGTTGCGCTGCCCATCATCCTCTCCAGCTTGTCTTCAAACTCATACGCCGTTTAACTCGTTCTTGATGAACAAGCCAAATACTTTCCGCCGTTCAATTCGGGCTTTGGCGGCGAGCGACATTTGCTCGTTTCGCCGCCAAAGCGTTTCCGCTGCAAACTGATCGTTGAATGGCCGTCTCTGCCGAGTAGATGCCCCGGCGCCCCCGCCAGCAATCAGCTAGGAGGGATCTTCCCATTCCTCGATCGTCTTGGGCCAGTCATCATGCAACAGGCGAGAGAGGGACCGGTCCGCAAGCATTTTGCCACCTGTTTGACAGCGAGGGCAGTAGTTCACTTCATTCTCTGCGTAGCGAATCCGTTGGATACTTGTGTCGCAGTCAGGGCAAGGTTGACCAAACTTGCCGTGCACGGCCATCTCATCTCGGAACGCCGTGACGCGTTCGGGAAAGTTATCGCCGGCCTCCCTGCGTAACTTGTCCGTCCAATGGTGTAGAGTTTCTTGGCAGGCTGCATACAGCCTCTGAATCTCCTCATCAGATAGTTGCCCGGTGCGTTTCAGCGGTGACAGGCGGGCGGCATGTAAAATCTCGTCAGAGTATGCGTTGCCAATTCCTGAGAAGGCCGCGGGGGTTGTCAACGCTCGCTTGAGTGTGCGATTGGATTGTGTGAGCGCGGATTTAAACTGGTCAAGAGTCGCTTCGAACACTTCCAGGCCGCCACGACGGAATTCATTCAAGTCCTCCTCGCCTTCAACTGCGTGCAGCGAAGCACGCTTTTTGGGACTGGCTTCTGTCAACGCGAGTGCGAAATCATCAAAACCAAAGACGGCAACGTCATTCTTCCCCCGCGGTCGATAGTCCCGAGTCTTAAGGTGAAAACGCCCCGCGATCATCAGATGGAAGACGAGATACAGATCCCCTTCGAACTTCCAGACGATGCGCTTGCCGATCCGGAACACATCGTCTACACAACATCCCTCTGCGGAAAAGACATCAGGCGCTACGCTACGAACCAGAAACGGGCTGCGAATGCTCACGCGTTTCAAGGGCTTGCCGACAATCCTGCGTTGCAGCGCTTCGACATAGAGCGTCACATCGGGAAGTTCCGGCACGGCAAGAGCAGCCCATCAGAATGCGGTTGCATGACTTCGATGCGACGAGCGAATGAACACACTTGAGACAAACTAGGCGGAGGCGTGAATAATTCCCCAAATCAAGTTGCGCCACGTGCAATCCAAGTCACGGAATCCCGCCGCGGATAACAGTTCAAAGTGTTCCGCCAGCGGCGTGTAATGATCGTGCTCTTCAGCATGGTCCAACAAACTTTGAATTTCTTCTTCACTGCAACTTGGTGGCTGCCGGCAGAACTCCAGCCACAACCGCCAGTTAATGGCATGCACGCGATCAGTCACGCCGCGAAGCTGGTCGGCAAAGATCAATCGTCCGTCTGAACTCAGGAAACGGAGGAGTTTCCGATACAGGGGAGCCTTCTCACGCACGTGATGCAAACTGATGCAGGAAGTGATCAGGTCGAACTCGCCCTCTTCACAGGGAAGATCCTCAAAAGTGCTGTGAACAAAGCGTCGCTCTCCGGTGGTGTTTTCTTCTGCAAGTCTCAAACGCGTCACGTCTAGCATCTCCGGCGCCGCGTCAACGAGCGTTAATCGGGCGTCCGGATATTTGGCGGCCAGCGCCAGTGAGAGATTGCCCGTTCCACAACCGAGTTCCAAAATGCTCTCGGCCGTGTCCGGAAGATACTCCAGCAGGCGTTCTCTCATCTCGTCATAGCGAGGCACAGCCCGACGGATCAACGAGTCATATTCGCCGACCATCGACCCAAAGTATTGCGATGCTGTTGGTTGCATCAATGGACGTTCCTCTCTGAATTAGCTTGGGAATCTCTGCTTCTCAATTTGCCTGAGTGCGTGTCGTGAACGTAAAGGCAGATGAAGATGAAGTTTGTGTCGCGTGCTCAACCGCCAAGACGGATCACAATTGGTAACCTACCGTCCGAAAGCAAACAGTTTCAGTTTAGCCGGACGGATTTTGCATTTCCAACATCTGCTGAACGCCACGGGGGTGTTTCAACGGAAGCAAGTGCAAAGCAATCTCGCGCAGTTTGCAAAAAGTCATGGCACCTTTTCGCGCGGTGAGTGATACCTCACATCTTGGATTTTGCCGGTGTTGAGTCCCTTCAACCGGCTGCGGCGTAGTGGTGTGACGTTTAGTCGAAACACATCGACATGGTTTGCGGCGCGGGCCAAATGTTTGACGCTATTTTCCAACAGCGATACAATCCGGCCGTACTCGACAAAATTGATCCTATGCCAAAAGCGATTGTGGATCGCCAGACAAAACGGGTACTCCAACAAGACGTGCAACGTGATAGCCTGACTGTGTTGTTTCCGATGGACAACGGAATCGTAGCGACCGGCCGGAATGGCCGGCGAAACTTCGTCGCTGACACAACCGCGCAGAGAAAGCGACATGATAGTTCGCGCTACGGCCTCGCATGTTGAGGTTTGGGCGCCGGCGAAGCTCAATTTGTTTCTCGAAATTCGGGGGAAGCGGTCTGACGGTTATCATGAGATCGAAACACTCATGGTTCCGGTTGCACTTTACGACACGCTTTTGATCTCGCCGACCGAACCAGCCGACTCCAAGGCCGACATCCAGTTGACGATCGACTCAGGCGAGTTCCGCTCGGCCTGCAATGAGGAAAATCTCCCCTCAGCCGAGAACACAGTCGTTCAGGCGATCAAGGCGCTTCGGTCTCAACTCCGCGGACAAGGCACAACCAATCAGGGTGCTCTCGCTCGAGATTCGCAGGGAATACGCGTTCGGTTAATTAAACGAATTCCCGTCGCCGCTGGTCTGGCAGGAGGATCGAGTGACGCTGCTGCGGCGTTACGCGGAGCAGCAGCTCTCTGGGATGCGCAGGTTGACGACGCGGAGTTAAGCGCAGCGGCCGCACGTGTTGGCAGCGATGTTCCATTCTTTTTGCCCGGCGGGGCTGCGATTTGCCGGGGACGGGGCGAAGAGACTTCGCCTTGTGCGTTGCCGCGTATGCATTTCGTGATCGTTAAGCCGCCTGATGGACTTTCAACCGCAAAGGTTTATCAAGCCTGCGCTGCTTCTGCACCGCAATTTGCAGTGGAGAGCCTGGTCGAGGCGCTTCGCCAGGGTGATTGGCGAAGAATCCGCAAAGCCCTGTTCAACGGGCTTGAACACGCAGCAGAACAACTTTGCCCGGCAATCTCTGAACTGCGGGCCGCGTTCGAGCAACAGAATGTCATCGCGCATCAGATGAGCGGGAGCGGAACAAGTTACTTTGGCATTTGCGCGTCAGCGCGGAGCGCGCGAAGCGTCGCCGCAAGGCTGCGTGCTCGCAACTTGGGCCGGGTATTTGCTGTCAGCAGTTGTGCATAACGCTGTTTGATTGGGAAGGCCGCCATGCAAATCACAGAAGTTCGCGTCAAGCTGATGGATGCATCTTCGGATCGTTTGCGCGCGTTCTGCTCAATCACCATTGACAATGCATTTGTCGTCCGTGATTTGAAGATCATTGACGGCGCTTCTGGCCCTTTCGTGGCAATGCCCAGCCGCAAACTCACCGGCCACTGTGACCACTGTGGCTCAAAGAATCATCTGCGGGCGAACTTCTGCAA
>JALCBR010000076.1 GCA_028066245.1 Pirellulales bacterium
GCCCAGCAAGCTCTTGGCTATCAACGCGCCGCGTCAATTCCAGGTGTGAGCGATGCAAGGTTGCTCTCGCACTTGGCTCAGAGTTGGAATCACCGATGGTGTTTCAGATGACGTTCCAACAGCTTGCCAGGTGTAATGATATCCCGCCCCCACTGAGTTCTGAGGACAGTGCTGCCATTGGGCTCACAGTTTGTTGAATCTTCTCAAGAAACTGTGAGTTGGCCCCACAGCACGTTTCTGGAGTTTCGCATCCTGTGAATCAGTCCGACAAGCCTTACAAGTGGACGCTCGTTTGTATGGCGTGTGACAGCGTACACGGAGCGCTCCCCTTCTATGATCGCTGTGAGTGCGGCGGGTTGCTTGACGTCACTCATGATTGGAGTGAACGACAGATTCGCCGTGAGGATTTTCATGCACATGAAGCTCCCTCCTACGGCGCACACCGGTCCGGAGTTTGGCGGTATCGAGAGTTGATCCTCCCAATACCAATGGACGACGTTGTTTCGAGAGGCGAAGGCGCGACCAACCTCTATGAATCACCGCGAGTCGCGAAATACTGCGGGCTCAGCCAACTCCTGCTCAAGCATGAAGGTGAGAATCCAACAGGGTCTTTCAAAGACCGAGGAATGGCAGTCGCGATTACCGCAGCGCGATTGGTTGGCGCTAAGGCCGTTGCTTGCGCAAGCACGGGAAATACTTCCGCGTCTCTTGCCGCCTATGCTGCGGTTGCGGATTTACCGGCGATTGTGTTTGTGCCCAAAGGTGGTGTCACCCAAGAAAAGATGAGCCAGGCTGTCGCTTACGGCGCGCGTGTCGTCCAGGTTGCTGGAAACTTCGATGACTGCATGCGGCTTGTCGAACAAGTCTCGTTGGACTGCTCAGTCAAACTGCTGAACTCATTGAATCCCTTTCGTATTGAAGGGCAGAAGACGATTGCGTTCGAGTTGGCCGAGCAGCTCGGATGGAACGTGCCGGACTGGGTCGTCCTTCCCGGCGGAAACCTGGGCAATTCATCGGCGATAGCGAAAGCTTTCGTCGAGCTTTACGAACTGAAGCTCATCGACCGGCTTCCTCGTTTGGCCATCATTCAAGCTCGCGGCGCGAATCCTTTGGCACATGCATTCGCAACCCAAGAGGACGTTCAGCCTGTGGACCATCCAAAGACAATCGCCACGGCGATCTCGATTGGAAACCCGGTTTCTGTGCCGAGGTGTCTGCGAGGGCTCGATCGATGTGGCGGCATTGCTATCGATGTTGATGATTCGGAAATCTTGGAAGCGAAAGCGATGGTCGACGCAAGCGGGATCGGAGCCGAGCCGGCCTCGTGCGCCACGGTTGCTGGAGCTCGCAAGCTCGTGGCGGACGGTGTCATCGCGCCCTCGGAAAGCGTTTGTGGCATTCTCACGGGGAATCTCTTGAAGGACACACAGAACGCGTTGCACGCGGCAAAACTGCGTTCAGGGGACAATGGAACCACGGAAGAGGGACGCGTTGTCAAAGCCTCGTTGCAGGAAGTCCGTACGGCTGTTCAAGAAGCACTTGACCACTGATGCGGTTCATGACTGTCACGGTAAAAAACACAACCCTCGGCCAGACAGATGTCCAGCCGAGGGTTGTTTCGTTGCGATTGTAGCAGCTGTTGGAGGCCTTCTCCTTAGTAGGTCAACTCGCCACCAAGGTAAACCGTACGACCAGGTTGGAAGGATGGCGAGCCCTCAGCCTGACTGACCCGGAAGTCGAAGTGCTCGAAGTAGTTCTTGTCCGTCAGGTTGAGGATACCTGAGGTGAGCAGCAAGTTCGGATTCACACGCCAGTAGCTTCGCAAGTCATACGTTGTGAAACCAGGGGTGGCACGTTCATCAAGGCTCGTCGCCAACCGATCTTGGTTCTCGACGATTCTTGCGGAGAACTCGACGCCCAAGCCACGGCAATCCGCCCGGCCTGTTTCAGCCCGCAAACCAACGCGGGATTGCAGCGGATAGATGCCATACAGCGGCTGATTGATGACCGTGTCACGGCCTTCAGTGTAGGCGAGGTTTCCAAACGCTGTCAGCCCACCGCCGAGATCGTAGTCACCGTTGATGTCAAAACCGGCCAGCGTGGCATCCGTATTCCTGAACGAATAACCAGTAATCGGGTTTGACATGGCAACGAACGGCGGTGTGTAGGTGATGTAGTTGTCTACCCAGCCGTAGAATCCGCGGATGGCGAGCTGCATGTTCTGGTAGTCAGCCAACAATCCAACGTCGATTTGCGTAAGTTCTTCTTTGTCGAGCTGGTCGTTGCCCACGAAGAAGTTGAAACCATCCTGGTTTCCGGCGATGAACGGACTGTCCGCATACAGTTCCGTGAAGGAAGGAGCACGCTGGGCATGGCCACCGCCTAACAACAGAGACCATTCGCAGTTGAGCTGATATTCTGCCGTGGCAAAGCCAGACCAGAGGTCGAATCGACGATCATCGAATTGGAGGCCACTACGCAACGGATCAACGTCCACATCGATGAAGTCAACGCGACTGCCCGTCGTAATGGTCCAAGGGCCGATGTAGTCGGTCGCTTGGAAGAAAGCTCCGTAACCCTCTGATTGACTTCGCGGAATGTCGAAGTTCGCCGGAGCTGTCGGATTCCCCATGACCACGAAGACATCCGTCTCGAGCAACTCCTGCTCGATCACACGGTAGTCACCGCCAACGGTCACGTGCGAACATTCCTGATCTCCCCACGTGATCGCGTTGCGAGAACCGTAGCTGATCTGATCGACATAGGTGTCGACAAACACAGCATCGATGAAGCTTCCGCCACCGAATCCGGTTCCGCCGGACTGCGCCAAACGCGTGCGGTTGTACCACGATTCCGCGGTGTAGTGGTCGTACATGATTCCATAGTCAGACTCAAAGCGGGTGCTAAACCCGTTGGTGACCAGGAAATCAATGTCCGTAGGTTGGTTGTAGAACTCTGCGTCCGTCAAATCGAGACGAACGTAGTTGAATTCAAACCGATCATCAGGCGTAAGGTCGTAACCCAGCGCGAAGTCGATGTCGCGATGCTTGAAGCTACCGCGGATCAACGTATCGTTGCCGGATTCGTAGTCGTTTGAAGTACGGAAACCGGCATTGATCCGGAAGCCCCAGTAGGAGCCGCCGCCTTCAATCACTTGTCGGGCGTAGATGCCTTGACCGTTTTCCTGCCAGTTGAAAACGCTTCTAGCCACGTAGTCCGGCCCACAGCAGAAACGCGGTGTGGGAACTGTGACAACGTCAATGAAAGAGAACCCGGGGCCGTACAAGACGGAGTATGGTCCCTTAACGACAATGACGTCTTCCACAACACCAGAGTCAATCTTGCTGACGATGGTGTCCAAGTCCCAACGAGCCGCGACCCACTGCCCGCCGTTGAGTTGCGTGTAGATCTGCCGTTGATGGAAACCACGGATGTGCGGGTCTGACGCGGCAGGACGGCGGAACAGCGAGATGTTGCTGGACGTTGGTGAGTCCAACAGCAAAGATCCCGCATCCTTGGTGTTACGGAACAAGGGCTGTGATCCGCCCGTCACCGCCTCTGCTGCCACGGGGCTGGGCGTACCAATACGAGAGTCCGTGTTGACGTTCGAGAAGTCAAAGTTCAAATCTCCGGCAATCGTGCTCACCGGGATGACCTGAGATTGGGGAGTCTCGACCGGAGCCAAAGGCTGTTCCGATTCGCCCGGCTGCGGCTGACGCCGGATCAGCCTGTTGTTGGCATAGATGAACTGACCTTGGCTGGGGTACACATATTCCCGCGCGGCCGGTTGATCTTGCGAACCGGCCATCGTGGGCATCTGTGCCGGAGTCGTGGCTTGGGCCGGAACCGCGCCAGACGCTCCGTTCACCACTTTGTCAGCCACCTGGACGACTTTCTCTTCGGCCGGCTTCGCCAAAGGCGCGCCGCCGTAGAGTTCCGTCGTTTGACGTGTGGACGGCGAGGTATCATCGGCGAAAGCCGACGCAGCGCCGATGAGACAGCCGGCCGCCACGCCCAGCCATCGATGAGACTTTCGCCAAGAGAACCAAGACATTGAAGAACCTCCTTATTCGTGTCTCCGCCGTATCCATCGTGCGGCTGGGTCGTCGCGCACTACACTCGCAACCGGTAATGCCGTGCAGGATAGATCGGTTTGTCCTCGGCGGTAGAATGAGCGCAGAATCCATTGCTGCGAAAAAAACCCCGACCGTCAAAGTTTCGCAGTTCCGCTGATTTATCTATGTTAGAAAACTCAGGCGCTTTGGCCGCCGGTCCAGTGCAGTGCAAGCATGCTGGCAAGGCTCGTTAGTCGTGGAAAACCTCGAATACCAACGCATGAGCGTCAAATGCAGACTGTCAGATCCAATGGCTTAGCATTCAACTCCCTTCTCATCCTGGAAGGCTTCAACCCGCATGTCATCAATGCCACCCATATCCGGTTTGCCTCAAGCCCCAAACACACAGAAGCGGCCAACATCGGCGACTGTGTTCGCAGTGCTGCACATTATCTTTGGAGTGCTCGGCACCTGCGGGGTCATCTCCACGTTTATCGGGCTGCTGTTTCCCGAAGCGCTTTCATTTGGCCAATCCAATCCGGCGATGGACGCATTTGCCGCTAACGGGACTGCAACTGCGGTCAACTGGGTTAGCAGCATTTGGGGCGTTGTCACCGTCATTCTCATGCTGACGGCGGGAATCGGCTTGCTGTCCATCAAGCCTTATGGACGCACGTGCTCAATCTATTACGCCTTCTCATCACTGGGTGCGATCATATTCCAATTCGTCACATACTTGATGGTGATGATGCCCTTGTTGGATCAGGTTTTGGAGACAATGAGAGACAATCCCGCTGGTGATGCGGCGCAGCAAGCGGCAATGGAAATGTCGATCGAGGTGACTCCGTACATTACGCTCGTGATGCTGGTGATCTCAGCGATCTATCCCACCCTGGTCCTTATCTTCATGAATCGCCGGCCTATTCTCGAACTCTATAAGCCTGGATACGTCTCGGATCAAAATGTTTTCACGAAGCCTCAGCAGGCGTTGCCGGCGGACTATACTCCGCCAGATCAAAGCAATCCGTATTCATCGCCGTTCGACCCCAAGTAATTCCATAGGAACCAATACTCGTTGATGACAGGACGTGAAAGCATGATTTACCAAACGATCGATGCTGAAGCCTGAGAATTCGCTTACCCGGCACCCGCAATTTTCCCGGTTTCACGTGAAACGTGAAATATCACCTCTATGAGACAAAACCGGACACTGGCCATCGGCGATATTCACGGCTGCCTGATGGCGCTGGATACGCTCTTGGATGTAGTCAATCCTGGCTCAACAGACGTTCTCATTTCGTTGGGTGACTATGTTGACCGCGGTCCCGAGTCGTGCGGAGTCTTGGAACGGATCCTCGGTCTCATGAGCCAGACTCGGCTTTTTCCACTATTGGGCAACCATGAAGTGATGATGGTTGGCGCCTGGCGGGACGGCATCGAAGAAGATTGGCTGGCCTACGGTGGAGCGGAGACGCTCGAGTCATATGGGCGGGCGAATGGGCTAGGGACTATTGAGGATGTTCCGGAACACCATTGGGACTTCCTCACCTCGCATTGCGTCTGGCACCATGAAGGCCCGAAACATATCTTCGTGCACGCCGGATTGGAAGCGAACGTTCCCTTGGGAGAGCAGGATCCGCTCTGGCTATTTTGGGAGAAACTCCGCCCCGAGGTGGCCCAGCCACACGTTTCCGGCAAGATTGTCGTCTGTGGCCATACGCCGCAACGATCCGGTCTTCCGCTCAATTTGGGCCACACAGTCTGTATCGATACGTTCGTTTACGGTGAAGATGGCTGGCTGACCTGTCTGGACGTTGATTCTGGCCAGTACTGGCAAGCCAACCAACGAGGTGAATTGCGCGAAGGAGAGCTGGAACCACCGGATCATTGGCACACACCAGAACTGTGATTCCAACCTGTGATTTCCCAGAAAGCTCCTTGTTTCTGGTTCCCTGGTTCCGCCCGTCACAGTCATTCTGTCTGTTGAATTTCTCAGAAGATGTCTTGCGGGATTTCGCTGCGCTGTCAATGATGTGGTAATGATGCTTGTGAATTGCCAGTTCGCCACGGAACAGCTGTTCGTGTTTCGCTTTTGGTTTAGCCTCCCCCGCAAGGTCGAGGGTGGTCGCGGATGTTGCAGTTAACAAGCTTCTCCGGACAACACAGCCCCCGAGACCTTGCGAGTCTCGGGGGCTTTTTTCGTTTCACGGGAAACTTTGGAGGAATCAACTGATGATTGTGGTCATGAACATTGATGCGACTAAAGAACAAATCGAGGACGTAGCACGCCGCGTTGAAGGCTTTGGTTTGCGTTCCCAAGTCATCACTGGCGAAGAGCGTTCGGTAGTTGCGGCCGTGGGCGAGCGCCGCGAGGAGTACAAACAGTCGTTAGAGACTTGCCCAGGCGTGGCGCAGGTTGTTCCCATTCTCGCGCCATACAAAATCGCCAGCCGCGAAGTCAAACCCGAACGCACGCGTATCAAGACAGGATCGCTTTCTCTCGGCAATGGCCACCTGGGCATGATCGCCGGACCTTGCTCCGTGGAAAGTGAAGAACAATTGCTAAGTGCCGCTCGGGCGGTCAAACAGTTTGGAGCAACGGCGCTTCGCGGCGGCGCGTACAAGCCACGCACCAGTCCGTACAGTTTCCAAGGCATGAAAGAGGACGGGCTCAAACTGCTGGCCGCTGCCCGTGATGAAACCGGCCTGGCCATCGTCACGGAAGTGGTCACACCTGAAGACGTCCCGTTGGTTGCCCAATATGCGGATGTGCTGCAGATCGGCGCTCGTAACATGCAGAACTACCGCCTGTTGGAAGTCGCCGGCGAAACGGACAAGGTCGTTCTGCTGAAACGCGGACCAAGCGCCACGATGGATGAACTCCTACTCGCCGCCGAGTACATCCTCTCGGCCGGCAACCCTAACGTCATTCTATGTGAACGGGGGATTCGCACGTTTGAATCGCACACACGATTCACATTGCCGCTGGCTTCCGTTCCCTACTTACACGCCAAGACTCACCTGCCGGTGGTCATTGATCCCAGCCACGGCACAGGTCATACGTACTTGGTTCCCAGCATGGCGGCAGCGGCTGTCGCCGCTGGAGCGGATGGGTTAATTGTGGAAGTGCACCCTGATCCCAGTTGCGCCATGTCCGATGGCTACCAGTCGCTCGACTTCGCTCAGTTCCAGGAGATGATGGAACTGTGCCAACGTGTGGCCAATGCGGTTGACAAATCGTTCGGCGCGGCCGACACAGCCGCGGTGAACGGATCAGCCAACGGCGAGACGGTTAGCACGTAGTGTCATGCCCTGTTCACTGACTTCGCTCTCTGTGCTTGCGGAGCGCCGGCCTGAACCCGTGCCTGACGTCGCTCTGCACTTCTCAACGAGTTAGAGCAGCAGGTGGACCTAATCTCCGCGCAATGCTGGCAGTAGCGGTGCGCGCAATGTTGAGAGCGCAGCAAAGCTGGCCGCCAGTAAACCGACACCCAATACGGCCACGAAGGTGATTCCCAACAGTCCCCAGGGAATGGCGGCAGCCCCCACAAAGATCTGGGGGAAGATGGAAACCAGCCCGCAAACCGCCCCTAACACCAAACCAGCCAGCAGCAAGAAGACGTTCTCCGTCAGCACCAGACGGACGAGTTTGGCGCGACGGAAGCCGGTCGCCCGCAAGACGGCCAGTTCTGCGCGGCGCTCGACCACATTTCGAATCTGTACGGTCGCCACACCGAATGTTCCGAGCAGCAGTCCCAGTCCTCCCAAGGTGAGAAA
Organism: Pirellulales bacterium; assembly: GCA_028066245.1. Taxonomy (GTDB): domain Bacteria; phylum Planctomycetota; class Planctomycetia; order Pirellulales; family S012-138; genus CALJLD01. Next base: position 7,833 of record JALCBR010000076.1, read on the forward strand.
CGTGGAGATATACGTGTTCTGCACGGCCAGGAACCCTTGCAGGCGATCCGTTGTTGTTTGAACAGCAAGTCCGTAATCTTCCAGCCCTGCGGAAAGCGTTCGGCTGACATCCGCTGCCTTGCCAGAGTCTTCGCCTACGTCAATCAGAAAGAATCGCGATCCGGAGACGTACGGAAACTGGTTCTTGAACGCGGACTGCCCCATCAGAATGTCGCCTTGGAAGATGCTGTTCTTCAGCAGTGCAACGACGTGCAGCGTCACCTTGTGATTGTAGTCATCCACAAACGGCATCGTCTTTCCCACCTGCAAACCCAGGCTGTACTGCGCGGTATTGGCATCCAGGATGACAGGCACTGTCGGCGTGCCATCGTCCGCGGAGGGCATGGTCCGTTCGAGCAGCAACCAGGGGTTCTCTTTCTCTTCAGGTGTTTCCGCTTCGCTGCCTGCCCACAAGAAATCGCCACCGGTGTCCAACTCCGCCGGCACAGCCAAGACCCGCGGCCGAACCGTTTGGTAGAGGTTGTTGCAACTGGCATCCTCACCCGGCAACGTTGCAAATGAAACGATCCTTGTGTCTGCGACAACATCTGCTTCGGATTGTTGAAAAGCGTACTGCTCCGTGTAAACGTCCGAGTTGTCAAAACGATAGTTGAGTGACACCGCGCTTTGGGCGACTAGATCGAATCCACCATTGATTTCCGCGGCCTGACGAGAGAGATCGAGCCAAAAGGCACTGACGGACGTGATCAGGAAGAGCGCCGTCGCGACCAGCGAAATCGTTAGCGTGCTGCGGCCTGGGTTGCGGGCGGCGTTGCGTAGCGCCAACGCAAGGCTCGCGGCTTTCCCCGCGTGAACGAATGCACCGGCTCCGCCAGAGCGCAGTTGGGCGCGAACCAACGCTACCGCGCCCGCCAACACGCAAAACCCAGAGCCCATAAAGGCGCCGGTTTGCGCTTCGCCAATCAGTGTGGTTGCCAGCCAGGCCAACACCAAAGCCAAGATCAGCATCGCGGCGGCAAACAATCCCGGCCAACTCAACCGTCGTGCGTCAACGCCTGGCGGCTCTGCCGCAGTACCAGAGAGCAAACTCCGAACGGAGAACTTGCGCATCTGCCGCGTGGCCCACCAGATGGCCAACATTGCAACCACCGTTCCGCTCACAAAACCAATGGCAACGCTGGGCCATGTGACATGCAAACGAAGGAACGGCGTCTTCACCGCGCCAACCCACCAGGTCCTGAGGCCGTATGTCATGATCCCGGCATAGCCAATTCCCAACGCCGTTCCCACCGCGCTTCCCAGCAGCGAAACCACCAGCCCTTCAGCAGCCAGAACCAAACGGACCTGCCTCCTCCTCATTCCCACGGCCAACAACAGTCCCACCTGACTGGCGCGCGTTTCCACCCCCAACCGGAACAGCAGGAGGACAAGCATGGCGGCGGCAGCGATCAGCACGAAGCTCAAGCCGAGAAACAGCAACGCGAAGGGCGTTGTTCCCGACGCGGCTTGCAGCGCGTTTTGCTTGACGGGCTGCCAAACAAAGCCCATCTCCCGGGGATCAAGTTCAGCCCGCAGACTCTCCGCGAGTTGTTGGAGCGAGGTTCCATTTTGCGGTGCGATGCGAATGGCTGTCAGCCGGCCAAACCGGGACGACCACATCTCCTGGCCAGCGTCCAGAGAGAAGAACGCCTTGGGTGTGGTTCTGAATTCGTCCCAATAGTCTTGGTCCGCATTGTCTCCATCGTTGTCATCGCGAATCTTTGTGCGATCGAACTCGAATGGCGGATCCCAGGAATCAATCGTTTCCTGATCTGTGACCCCGGGAACTTCCGGTGTTAGTTCAGCGTCCCGCGCAGCGCATATTTCGGACAAAGAAACCACGGCGGCAAGCCTGAACTCAACGGACGACTCAACCGACTTCCCCGCTTCGTATTCAGGCTCAAAGTAAGTCATCGTGATCCGGTCACCGATGGCCAGCGCTTCTGCCCCGTGTTCTTTGAGCTGTCGATTGAGATCATCAAAGGACCACTGATTGAGTGCGACCGGCCGCAAGCTCGCGTCTCCCGTGTTGGTCAACGCTGTAACTTCATTCCCGTTGTCAGCTTGCCATGGCCCAAGCGGCTTCTCCTGAACAAAATCAATCGCCGTGACCGTGGAATAGGGAATGCTGGCTGTGATTCCGTCCTGTTCGACTTTCAAATCGTTGGCCAGATAGGTGAACGCCGGCTGCGTGATCTGATTGGCAAATGCTTGCTGTGCTGCCACGGTGACCGTTTGCGAGAGCGTCAGCGCGTCGCTGGTCAGTTGCGTGTAGCCGCGTTCTGACTCTGTCAGTGAGAGCCCATAATCTTCCAGCTTAGGGGAAAACTGCTCGAGCGTTTCCATTGCGTGTTTCGCTTGGACCTCAGCGCGCGAATCCCCATTGCTCTTGCCTGCCACGAGAAGGGCATTGATCTGCCCGCGCATGTCAAGCGCCGCCTGGACGGTGGCCAACGGAACAAAGGCGTTCTTGGGAAGTTGCTGGTTGGGACGCAACCCGAACCTTCCGACGCCTCGCGTGGGAATGATCTCGACGACCTTCAATCGCAAGGTGGAAAACTGTGCGTCCTTTCTGCCAAAATTGCTTTCCGTGTTGACGCGGCTGAGAAGCGGCAAATTGACTATCACATCGTCGCCGACCTGCACGTCCAACGCTGCCGCGGTTTGCTCATTCAAAATCGCCTTGCGTCCGGTGATGTTGGGCTCGCTCGGTCCGCCCGAGCCCAGCGACCAGAAATCATCCTCAATCCCCATCAGTTCCACATCACCTGCGGCCTGGCGAGTCTTTGCGTTCAGCAACGTAGCGCTCAAGGCGATTGCCTGTTGCGCGTCGCGAAACGAGTCATCAAAACCCGGCACGGATTCAAGTTCTTCCGCCAATTCGCCACGGAAGAACTGAGGCGCGACGAGCACATAGTCGACATCGCCTAACCGATCCAACGCTAAATCACGTAAAGAGCCTTTGACGGAATCGCCCACAAACAGCGCTCCGGACAACACGGCGGCCCCCGCCGCCACGCCCAGCGCCACGGCAACGTTCACGCGCCAATGATGAACCAGGCTCGCAAGGACTAGCTTCCCAAATGACATCCGCAGGCTCGGACAAGAGTGTTGTTGCTGTCAAGCGCGGAAGGCTCTGCCTGCGCGCGACAATGCTACTAGCCTACGAAGTCCAGCGTTCGTGGCAATCAGGTCACGGGGCGAATCAACGCAGCGGGCGAACTTGACGCGAGGTTTACCCGTTCGTACTGAGCTCGCCCTTAAGATGCTTGCGATGGCGTTTTCAATGGCACGCTAATAGATCTCGATGCTCTTGACTCCGTCCGCTCCGGCCAGTTGCGCGGCTTGCACGCAGCGCAATGCGGCATCGAAAAGTTCGTTGCCTTGAAAATGTTTGTGCGGCAGTGCCACGCTGGCCACTCCCGCGGCCAAACTGACATTTGCCACCGCGGCGGCAAACTTTGATGTCAGCGAGCGGCGCACGTGGGCCAACACGTTATGTGCGTCTTGAACCGCTCCGCGACGCTCGCAATGTGGAACCACAAGTGCGAACACATTACCGGCCAATGGAACACAGGCCAGCGGTTCGTTCTGCATCTTATCACCCGCCCCGCAAACGCAGCGTTCGAGCATCTCGGCGGCGTGCATTTCACCAGCAAACAAAATCGCGTCCGCCTTCTCGACGGAAACCAACAACAGGCTTGTGGCCGATCTTTCTTGTCGCGATGCCGAAACGGCGGTCGCGAGCGCTGCCGTCAACTCACTGGTGAGAGTGGTCTCGCTGCTAGGGTGTTCTTGGCTGCGTTGATCAATCGGCGCTGATTCGGGGTTTAAGGAAGGAGTCGATTGTGGAGGACTTCGATGCGCTGCGTATGTTTCGCCTTGGCCAACAGGCTTGGGCTGCGAGTAAGCACTCCACAATTGCGCAGAGTCATATTGCGCCGCCAAGGCTTCTTCCCGAGACTTAACCAGATCGAGCAAGACGTCTTCACTGGAAGACGCCATCTGCTCTTGTGATTCCATCAGTATTTTCTCGTAGTCGCACTCGGTGGACCAACTGACGTTCAACACATCCGCCAGTTGTTTGACCTGATCGGCCAGTTCAGCCACAAGCGCCCGCAGTTCTTGAAACGGAAGATGGCGAAACGAACTCAATTGCAGCAATTGCTGCAACGTGTCAGGGCGCTTGTCGATCAAAACGCGAGAAAGCAATCCGGCAGCCCGGACAATCTCATGCAAACTCGAAGCTTGCGGAGAGAAGGAAGCCTTGTCGTCTGGATCAGCTTCCACCGCCAGGGCGATGCTCTCTGGCAATCGCCAGTTGTCCAGCATACGCCGTGTCAACTGGGTGTGATCAAATCCCAAAGACTTGCGCTCCGCGCTGAGCAAATCGACGCCCGCCTCATTGGCTTTCTCCACAAATTCAACAAATGGGCGCTGCAATTGTTGCAGCAGAACCAGCAATCCAACATCTTGCAGCAGCCCCACGATCAACCCTTCACCACCCCGGCCATTGAAGTAGCGATCGCCAATCGTTCTCGCCGCCACGGCTTTGCAGAGCGTGTTGTGCCAATACGCGGACAGCACGTCTTGAGCCAGCCCGGCGAACAACGCATCGGGCAAGCTAAAACCCAGCACCAACAGCTTAAGCGGCTTGGCGCCCAGGATGGCCACCGCTTGCCCCAGGTCGCTGACTTCGCGAGACAACCCGAACAGCGAGCTATTGACAACCCGCAGCAAACGCACGGTGAGCGCCGCGTCACGCTCGATACAGGCTTTGAGTTTTTGCGCGTCAACTTGCGGATCTTTGGTGAGTTCCAAAACCTCCATCGCCACGCCTGGCAGGGAGTACAGTCCTCCGGTTCGCTCCACGAACGTGGCCAAAGACTGCGCAGTCAGGGACTGTGCGGCTTGGGACTGCATCGGAGTTTCATCTTGTGTTGTGGTTGTCGTCATCGGTGTGAGTCATTATCGCCGCGCCCAAGAAGGAGCGTTTTTGCCACAAGAACGAGTTGGCGTCACGTTAGTCCTCAAGGGTCCCGGGGCAGACCGAGACCACAAGCTTTTCACTGACCTCTGCGCTTGAGGGGAATTGATATGGCGTCAGCCTCTCAACTCTAGCTTGATTCCCGCATTTGCGCGGAAAAGCATAGCGGGGTTGAGAGAGGCAACAAGACCAAGCCTGTGAGAACGCCGGGGGCGAGCGCCGTTGAGCATTAACGACCGATCAATCGGGATAATCCGCACAAGCGGACTTTCCCGCGAATTTTGACGGCGCGGAGCGAACAGCTGCTCTGCGTCTAGTCGTTCACCTGGAGCGAGAGCGCCTTATCCGAGATGTCCTTACGGCACCAGGCGCCGTCCCAGCGAATCGCCTTGACCGCTGTATAGGCGTTCAATTTGGCGGCGGAGATGGTATCACCCACCGCTGTCACACCCAAAACACGACCGCCGGAAGTGACCGTTTTTCCATCGGCCAGTGCCGTGCCCGCGTGGAAGGCTTTGACGTTATCCAAATCTGCCGCGGCGTCCAAACCGCGGATCGGCTTGCCGGTTTCGTAACTGCCCGGGTAGCCTTGGCTGGCCATGACCACGCAGACTGCCGGGCGCGGGTCCCACTCCGGCTGTTCAATCTCTCCTAGCCGACCGTTAGCCGCCGCGTCCAGGACCGGCAGGAGGTCGCTCTTCATCCGCATCAACAGCGGTTGGCATTCCGGATCACCAAAGCGAGCGTTGAATTCCAACACTTTGGGACCGCTGTTGGTAATCATCAGCCCTGCATACAACACACCCACAAACGGTCGCCGCCCCCGCTTGAGAGCATGAACAACCGGGACGATGGTGTTTTCCTCGATCCAGTGAAACATCTCGTCATTGATCAACGGAGTTGGGCAATAGGCTCCCATTCCGCCGGTGTTGGGCCCTTCGTCGCCATCGAGCGCAGGTTTGTGATCTTGCGCGGCAGGCAATGTCAGGATCGTCTGCCCATCGGTGATCGCCAGGATGCTGGCTTCTTGCCCTTCCAGTAATTGCTCGATCACGATCTGGTTTCCGGCGGCGCCAAACTCACGTTCGACGCCGATGCGTTTGACAGCGGCCAGCGCCGCAGCTCGATTTTTGCAAACAACCACACCCTTACCTGCCGCCAACCCGTCCGCCTTGACGACATGTGGCATGTCATCTCGATCATTCAAATATCGCTCAGCGGCTTCGGCATCGCGAAACGCGCGATAGTCGGCAGTGGGCACATCCGCGTGCCGGAGCAACTTCTTACAGAATGCTTTACTGGCTTCAATCTCAGCGGCGGCTTTGCTGGGACCAAAAACCTTAAGCCCGGCTTCGTGAAATTCATCCACCAAGCCTGCGGCCAAGGGGGCCTCTGGGCCAACCACCGTCAGTCCAATCTCTTCCGCCTGGGCAAACTTGATCAGCCGCGCTGTGTCGGTCGGCGAGATGTCAACGTTCTCGCCTTCCGCGGCCGTGCCGGCGTTTCCCGGCGCGATGAAGACCTTTTCCGCCAACGGACTTTGCGCCAGCTTCCAGGAGAGCGCGTGCTCACGGCCACCGTTGCCGATAACGAGAACTTTCATGGATCAATCTGTGGGGTAGCGAAAAGCGCGACTCGATAAGCCATGCGTCGCGGATTCGCAGATGATACCAAGTTTCGAATGCGGCACAGCGTTACGATTTCCAAACCTGACCGCAATCAATCCGCTCGAAATGGCGGAGCGGAATGCGCAGGGAAACAGACGGGTGGAAACTGCCGGTGCGCCCAGCATGGTGATTGCTGTGACTGCCGACTACGAGGCGGGTGAACGTCAGCCCGTCTTCTTCACGCGACGTTCCTTGAGCTTGGTGGCTTTGCCTACGCGGTCACGGAGATAGTAGAGCTTGGCCCGCTTCACAATGCCGTGCCGTTTAACAACGACGTCGGCAATTTTGGGTGAATGCAGCGGAAACTTGCGTTCGACGCCTTCCCCCTGCACGATCCGGCGGACGGTGAACATCTCGCGAGAACCGGAACCGCTGCGGGCGATGACCACGCCAGAGAAGACTTGAATCCGCTCCTTGGTCCCTTCCAGGATCCGTGTGTGCACATCGACATTGTCGCCGATCTCAAAGAAGGGAACCTTTTCCTTCAGGTAGGACTTCTCAACGTGCTCAAGGATCTGTTGGCTCATCTCAAACTCAATTCGTAAGAACGTTTCTGCCGTCGCCCTGTCAGGCTCAAAATTCCGGTTTCAGTGCCGGTTCGCCCAGCAATGTTTATGTCTCTTGGTTGTGTTTGACTTCAAGACCGGCTAGTGGGAGTCAATTCTTTGCGAAGATGTTTCTCGTTGATTACTCATCCAGCAGGTCTCGCCGTTTCTCCCGCGTCCGCTGAATGCTTTGCTCTTCCCGCCAACGGGCGATCTGAGGATGGTCTCCGCTGAGCAGGATCTCCGGCACGCTGTGCCCGCGAAACTCCCGCGGTCTTGTGTATTGTGGATACTCCAACAGCCGCCGTCCTGACTGAAATGAGTTGGCACTGAAGGAATCCTGTCGACTGCTTTCCTCGTCTCCTAAAACTCCGGGAATCAATCGCACCGTCGCGTCAATCGTGACCATCGCCGCAACTTCGCCCCCGTTGAGGATGAAATCGCCCATGGAGATTTCATCCGGCTGCAAAATATCACGGACGCGCTCATCAAATCCTTCGTAACGGCCGCAAAGCAGAATTAACCGAGGGTGCTGCGAGAGTTCTTCGACCTTCTGTTGGTTGAGCGTCTTCCCCTGCGGCGTCAACATGATGACTTTGCCGGGCGAAACGACGCTTGGTGAATTGGATTGTGAATGATCTGGATTTCCGCCGATGGAAGGTTTGACATCGTCGGCCTGAATCGCTTCGACGCAGTCGACAACTGGCTCAACCATCAACACCATGCCGGGACCGCCGCCAAAGGGGCGATCATCGACTTTCTGGTGTTTGTCCTTAGCCCAGTCTCTCAGATTGTAAACGTTGACCGAGACCAAGTTCGCTTCAATGGCCTTGGCCAGTAAGCTTTGACCGAGATAGCCGGAGAACATCTCCGGAAACAAGGTCACGACATCAAACCGCATGGCCAGTGTCTCGTTGTGCGGTCATCCGGTGGGCCGGACCACGCCGAACCGACGCGACGGGCCGGATGCTAAGACTCCGCTGTTGCTTCTTCCGTTGCCACCGGTTCTTCAGCAGCCGGCGTTTCCGCATCATCCGTTGATTCCGCAGCAGGCTGTGGGACGGCCTTCAACGGTTTGGGTTTGAACGGTGGTGGTGGAACAGCCTTACTGGCCCGAGTTTGCGACAAACGCTCGGTGGCCGCTTTCTGTTGTTCCAGGTGAGTTCCGTTGGTGCCGTATTTTTTGATCAGGACTTTAACCTTGTCAGAAGGCTGAGCCCCCACAGACAACCAGTAATCGACTCGCTCTCCGTTGAGAGTCACTCGCGCGTCCGTTTCCGGCACCATGGGGTCATACGTGCCAACCTCTTCAATGGCTCGTCCGCCTCGCGGCGTGCGCTGGTCCATCACACAAATGCGATAATACGGCCGGTGCTTGCGGCCTAACTTCTTGAGACGAATACGGACTGCCACTGGGGTCTCCGAATGAGGTTCTGAAGCCTTGTCTTCTGTCGCCAGCGCGCATCATGCGCTGCGAAACTATGCACACCTACACTATGCGTACCTACGGAAGACAGCTTGAGATCGCATTGTCCAGATGCCGCTTGAGGCTCCGGAACCGCGCGCAGCCACCCGCAGGGGATTGGCGGAAAACCAATGATTGTAGCAACTTCCGTACTCCTGGGGAGAGGGAATTGCCTATGAAACTCCTCTTCCAACAGTGTGTCGTCACGAGATCTGGTAAATTGCCGCAACTTTGCTGGATCATATGAACCGGCGGTCATAGCCAAGTCCTCTTCAAGGATGCCCTGCTCAAACAGGCCAATCGGTCCAAGCCGGCTCCCTTTCCGGGATAGGGTGAATTTCGTACGCTGACCGCACGAACCTGCATCGACACAAGTTCTGTCCTTATCTTGCTTTGCCTCGCCATGCTCGATCGCAAATTCATTTTTGAGAACGCGGCGGCTGTCGCTGAAAACTGCCGCAATCGCGGCATCGACGCCGATATCGACCGATTTACCGAGCTTGAGAATCAGCGCAGGGAACTGGATGCCGAGGTCCAGGAACTCAATCGCCAGGCAAATGACGTCTCCAAGAGCATCGGCAAGGCGAAAGACGACGCAGAACGAGAAGAGCGCAAGGCTAAAGGGCGGGAATTGCGAGAAGCCAAGGAGGCCAAGCAGCAACAGCTGCAAAAGATCGTGGCTGAGCTGGAGTTGATTCATGCCGTCATCCCCAACATGACTCATCCGGACGCCCCAATCGGTACGGATGAAGCTGCCAACAAAGTGATCGGCAACGGATCAGCAAGCGTGACGAAATTCGACTTCACGCCTAAGGATCATGTCGATCTGGCGGAATCACTCGACTTGCTGGACTTGGAGGCAGGCTCGCGTGTTGCCGGGCATGGCTTTTACTACCTGAAGAATGATGCCGTGCTGTTGGAATTGGCCCTGATTCGCTACGCGCTGGATCTGTTGATTCCGGCGGGCTACACGCCAACCACGACGCCAGACCTGGCATTGAACGACGTGTTGGGCGGAACCGGATTCAACCCGCGCGGTCCTGAGACTCAAATCTATAGCGTCGAAAAGTCCGACCTGAGCTTGATTGCCACAGCGGAGATCACGCTTGCCGGGCTGTATGCGAAACAGACGCTGGATGAAGAGCAGCTTCCCATCCGCCTGGCGGGAATCAGCCATTGTTTTCGTACGGAAGCCGGAGCCCATGGTCGGGCGACCCGCGGCTTGTACCGCGTCCACCAATTTACCAAGGTCGAAATGTTCGCCTTCACGACGGCCGACCAAAGCGACGCCATGCACGAGGAACTTCGTTCGCTAGAGTGTCAGGTCTTTGACGGGCTCGGTATCCCCTATCAAATCATTGACACGGCAACTGGCGATTTAGGTGGGCCAGCCTATCGAAAGTACGATCTCGAAGCCTGGATGCCCGGCCGGGGTGATGGTGGTGAATACGGCGAAGTCACCAGCACCAGCAATTGCACAGACTACCAGGCACGACGGTTGAGCATTCGCTACAAGCGGAAAGGCGAAAAAGGAACGCACTTTGTCCACACGCTTAACGGCACGGCCGTCGCCATCAGCCGCGCGATCATCGCCATCCTGGAAAACTACCAGCAAGCAGACGGAACCATCCGTTTGCCAGAAGCACTGGTGCCCTACATGGGGAAAGAGGCCATCGCGCCGCGATGACCTGACCCACGATACGCCGGCAAGGATGCGCTATAACGGATCTGAGTTATTTCCGCCGGCCCTTCCGTCCCCGGCCGCCGTTTTTCGTCCGCTGACTTAAGTTGCGATCCACGATGACACCGGCGGCTTCCGTCCACGAAGTGATGTTCCGATGCCGTTTGGCAGGCTCAGGGTCTCTGGCTTCACTTGCAGGATCGTTGCCATCATCGTCAACTTCCAACAGGTCATAGTCGTCGGCCGATCCGCTCACAGCGACCCGGGATGAATCATCGGCGGACCCGCGACCCCGCCCGCCGCGCCGTCGCCCTCGCTTACGACCGCGTTTTCCGCGATCGCTTCCTTCATCCGCTTCAACCTTGTCGTCGGCGTCGCGACCGTCCAACTTGGCATCAGCGACAGCGGCATCCGTTTGCTCGGCACCGCGTTCCGCCTGATCACTTTCGCCATTTCTCTGATCGGTGGGACGGCTCTTACGACCGCCTCGCCGTCGGCGGCGCCGCCCCCGGGGTTGCTCGCGCTCCTCTGTTTCGTCCTTGTGGATTTCGTCTTTGTTAAATAGCCCCGCGGCAAACTCGTCCGCATCATTTGATTCCGGCAACTGCGAAATCGACTCGAAATCGATTTCATCGGACCCTGTCGCATTCGGGTCATCGCCACGCCGCTCTCGATGGCGCTCGGTCTTTCGCTCGCCGGACTTTCCTCCGCGACCGCGCCTTCGCCGTCCACGGCGCGAGGCCCCTTTCTTTTCCGTTTCGCTTTCGACCTGGGGATCATCTGACGCTGCGGCGGCATCAACTGGCTTCACGTCCTCGGTCAGTGACTCTTCAACGAACGTCTCGTCAGTCGCTGGTTGTTGCTTCTTGTTGCCTCGCTGTGATTTATCACCTCGGCGCCCTCGACCGCGCGAACGCCTCCGCGGCCGCTTTCCGTCATCAGTTGATTCTGTCGCCGAGTCCGTGCTTCTTTCAGATGCGTCCGCGTTAGTTTCCGCAGGCTTGTCTCGCCGGGGCTTGCGACGGGAGGTGGGTTTGCGCTCGGGCTCTGCCGGCGGTGTACTTTGCGGCGCAGGGGGAACTTGCGGGGGCGCTCCCAGCTCTGCCGCCAGATGGCCCCAATCAGTCAATGACTCAGGAGTTGGTTCCGTCCTCGCAGGTGCCTGAGCTTTGGGGGTTGGGTTGGCCGGCGCTGCCTGAGAAGATTTCTTGCTGGGGCTTGCCTCGGCCCCAATCTGCTCCGCCAGTGTTGCCCAATGGTCGGTGTTCTGATCAGTCATGGAACTGGGTTCAAATTGTCTGTTGTGTGTTATCTGGCGCTGCTTGGGCAAGGTTTGATTTTCTTGCCCAGCGCGCAATGTGTTGGGATTGCGACATCCCGCAGGTTCCGGCAGCGGCCAATCGACGATCTCAACTCAAGATCCGGGTGCGGAGCCTGCGAAAAGTATCCCTGAGTTTCGCTGGCAAACGGCGCGTTTCGCGGTGGTAATCTGCTACCGCACCAAACCTGCTGTAGGGCAGCTCCGAAAGTTTCGGCACAGCCAGCCAAAATTCAGGTGAGTTGGGGAAGAGAGGGCTTGGAATCCTGCGGCAACTCGGGCGAAGCCTTGCAGCCAATGCCGACTCCCCTATCATCACCGGCAGTATAAAACTGTGGTCAACCCTTGGAAAGGTAGCAGCCGCGGCGTTCGAGCAGGCTGGCTGGAAATTCCGCCCTGGTGTTGCAAGATACCTCGCCATGCAAAAAGCGAGATCTTGTTGCCAAAGGGCTTTCCCACAGATGGCCAATCTCCTGGGAGTGAATTATGACGGAACACAGCGAAAACGCCGGCAAACGCCACGTGGAAGACGTTGAAGTCAGCGGCCACATCATTGACAGCCTGATCCTTCCCAAGATCCTTGATCTGGTCACCAGCCACGGCGGTGAGTTCGTTATCAAGCGGATTTCCATTGGTCAAAAACCGACTGATCCCAGCCACGCTTTGCTGGAAATCAGTGCCCCCTCTCAGGAAGCCTTGATTGAGATTCTGGACGATATCAACGATCACGGTGCTGTTCCCACTTCCGCCCGAGATTGCCAGCTCACCAAGGCGGACATGGATGGAGCGTTTCCAGAGGGATTTTACAGCACCACAAACCAACGCACGGAGATCCGCTTCGACAACGCCTGGCGAAAGATCGAAGACCAGGAGATGGACTGTGGGATCTGTGTGCAAGCTGGCGAAGGGGAAGCACCAGCGGCAGCCCGTTGCGTGCCGATGACCGATGTCCGGCGCGGAGATCAGATTGTGGTTGGTCACGCCGGCGTACGAGTTTTTCCAGAAGAGAGAGAACGAACCGACCACAATCCGTCGTTCGAGTTCATGAACTCAAACGTCAGCACGGAAAAACCCAAAGGGCTAGCCATCCGCGAAATCGCTGGGCAGCTCTATGAGAACCGCGTCAGCGGAGGTAAATCGGTCATTGTCGGTGGGCCAGCCATCGTCCATACCGGCAGCGGACAACATCTCTGCGAGCTCATCCGCAGCGGCTACGTCGATAAGCTCTTTGCCGGCAACGCCCTGGCGACGCACGACATTGAACAGGCTTTATACGGCACCAGTTTGGGCGTGCATTTGGATCGTGGAGACTTGGCCGACGCAGGGCATGAACATCATCTCCGCGCCATCAACACCATTCGCCGTGCTGGCGGAATCAAGCAGGCTGTTGAAACGGGCCAGCTCACAAGCGGCATCATGCATGACTGCGTCAAGCACAACGTCGACTTCCTCCTGGCGGGAAGCATTCGCGATGACGGTCCGCTGCCGGAAGTTGTCACCGATGCTCTGGAAGCTCAACGTCAAATGCGGCACAAGCTCCGTGACGTTCGCTTTTGCCTGATGATCGCCACAACGTTGCATTCCATTGCCGTGGGTAACCTCTTGCCGGCGTGGGTCCGTGTTGTGTGTGTAGACATCAACCCCAGCACCGTCATTAAGCTGAATGACCGTGGGTCGTTTCAGACCATCGGGCTGGTGACTGACGTCGAACCCTTCCTACGAGCCCTTGTGCAAGAAGTACAGCAATTAGAGAGCGCTGCCAAAGCGAACGCTTGACCGGCTGCCGTGGTGTGTTGTCCGTGCCGGATGCAGAGATCAAGCGGGCGGTAAAGGTCGGCTAGTTTGTAGGATCACGTGAGGGCAAAGACGCGATGCGATCGTACCGGAGCACCTGAACGATTGCTATTCCGCTGGCCCGGACGGAGCTGTGAAGCCATCCCGCGATGGCGGCAACGCGCCACACGTTCACGCGTACGGGCGAAATTAACATTGGTCAAATGTGGGGGTGTTTCGGCCCTCCCTGCGTGCTGCCGAGCGCCATAAGAGGTTGACGGTTAACATGCTACTGAACGTAACGTCAGGATTGTCGGTGATGTTCTCGGTGGCATTACTGGTGTGCTACATGGGTGTGAAGCGGTTGCGCGCCACCCCCCTAGAGGCGGGGGAAACTTGACCAATGTCAATTTCGCCCGTACGCGTGAAAGCATGACGCGCTGGAACGCCGCGGCAGTTCCATGATGCATCCGTGAAGCGATGGGAACTGCCGACGAACAGAACACAATCGAGGAGATCGTCTCGAACGCACTAGACGTGGATCTCTACAATATCTTTATCTTCCGGGATGTAGTCCGCCTTGACCGTTGTGCCATCGTGAACCTGTGTGCCCCAGACGCGTGCGGTCTTGAAGTTGGCAGCGATGTCACGGTGGATTTGCTCGGCTACATCGAGAATGGTCTGCCCGCGCGGAATGGTAAACGGTTTTTCCATGTCCGGCTCTTTCTGAGTCGGTTGTTTGGTGTAGACGCGAATGACGTCCAACGTTTCGTAGACGCGTTTGCGAAGTTCGTCTAGCCCGTCACCGCGAAGCGCGGAGACCTGCTGTACGAGAAAATCTACCGAGCATAGTTCCTGGAACAGCTCGTAGCGTTCTGCCGCGTCAGGTAGATCGATCTTGTTGGGGACGAGGATTGTGGAGGTGTAGGAGATGCCGACATCGTTCTCGTCCAGTCCTGTGGCTTTGGCCAGCCGGGTCTTGGTTTCGCTAAAACGATTGATGACATCCTGGCACTGTTCAATACTGTCGTCATCTCCCAGGTCCAGCATCAGCAGGACGACGTCGGCACTGCGGACCAGTCCATGCATGTAGGATTCAAAGTAGTCAGCGGTTACAGGCGGTGTATCGACAAGCTGGACGGTCACGTCTTCCCAAGCCATCATGCCAGGCTGGGGTGCGCGGGTGGTGAAAGGATACTCCGCCACTTCCGGAGTCGCCCGAGTTAGGCTGCATACCAGTTGGCTCTTGCCGGCGTTGGGTCCGCCCAGCACAACCGCTGTCCCCGCGCCTTGACGAGGAATGCGGACACCGGTTGTCTTCTTGCCACCTGACTTCTCCTTTTGCAGATCTTTCTTGGCGGCACTGAGCTTGGACTTGAGGTCCGCCTGCATCTTCTCCGAAGCTTTATGCTTGGGAATCTCCTTGAGCATAATTTCCAGGCAGCGGATCTCCTCTTCGGTCGTCTGCGCGCGGCGGTACTCCTCCTGGGCTTTCAAGTACTGCGGAGTGAGGTTGGCGGCCATGGGGTGGAATCGGAAAGCGTTGAGAGGCTAGAGGCTAAAGATACGAGATAAGAGGCAAAGGAGTCGCGGACGATCTTGGCCTTTGGAATTTTACTCCAGGGGCGGATGCGAATGAATCACCAAGCCGTCCGGAATGGTGATTGTCAGTGGAGTGGTGAATCGTCAACGGGAAGTAGCAGGTGGCTTGGAAGCCTTGCAAGGGATTGGCTATTCGCGGCAGGCTGGCGCTGAAAGGAACTCGCGGAAATGTTACAACTCTTCGCACGTTGGGTTGCTGATGGCCCAACTGCGCCCCACTGCATCTTCAGAGAGAACTGCGCGAAATCGCATGATGGATTTCCTGTTGCTCGCCACGGACGCGGAGCCCCCAAAGCAGCATCCCGGCTGGGTGATGGCGTTGTTCGCTGCCGGGATGTTGGTTACCTACATCGGCGTGGCGGTGGAGCGGTTCCACAAGACCGTGGCGGCGTTGTGCGGCGCAGTCGTGCTGGTCATCCTGGCGCTCAGCCTGGACGTAGTGCCAAAATACAAAGACTTTCACGAGATTCTTGAGCACGACCTCAACATCTTCGGAGTGATCATCGGGACTGGGATTTTGGTCGACGTGACCAGCAGGAGCGGCCTGTTTCATTTCTTGAGTATGTTGATTGTGCGGGCAACGGGCGGGCGGGCGGCCGCGCTGTACTTTGCCATCTGCGGCTTAACCTTTGTGTTTACGGCCGTGCTGACGATTGTGCCTGCGATGCTGATCCTCAGTTCGCTGGTGTTGGTGATCTGCCGCTCGTTGGATTATCCCGCCAAGCCGTTTCTGCTTTCGGTGGCGATTTGCGCAAACAGTGGAGCGATTGTGACCTTCGCCAGCGGTTTGCCGAACATCATGATTGGAACGCAAGCCAAGATCCCCTACGTCCAGTTCCTGATGATTTCCGCGCCCTATGCGCTGGTCAGTTTCTTTATCGCCCTGGGTGTGCTGCGATTCTTCTTTCGCAATGACCTGCCGTGGAAACAGTCGCCCATTGAGCGGTCGCAGTTGCAGTCAAAGATCAGCCAATTCGACCCCTGGGCGTTGGTGGAGAGCCGGTACGTGTTGTACCGCAGCGCGGCCATTCTGATCGCGACTGTGATTGGTTTCGCCCTGGCGCAGCCCTTGGGCGTGGGCATGGATTTCATCGCCATGGCCGGGGGCACCGCGGCGCTTGTATTTGCAGGTAAGACGGTGGAAGACTCCATTGCCAAGGTCAATTGGACCGTGATCATGTTCTTCATGGGGCTGTTCATCATCATCGGATGTGTACATGAGTCTGGCGCGCTGATCTGGCTGGCGGAGCAAGTGGTCGATTTTTCCGGCGGAGAAGTGACGGCGCTGGTCCCGTTGCTTTCTGTGTTCTCTGCGGTCGCTTCAGCGATTGTCGACAACATCCCGGTGGCGGCCACGTTGATCCCGGTTGTTACTCAGATAGGCGCAGGTGGAACTCCAACGGAGCCGTTGTGGTGGTCAGTCGTGCTCGGCTGCAACCTGGGGGGCAACGGTACACCCATTGGATCCATTTCCTGTGTGATCGCGCTGTATACACT
>JALCBR010000077.1 GCA_028066245.1 Pirellulales bacterium
GAAAGCTGCGCGGAACAAAAAAAGCGGAACCCCCGAAAACACCGGGGAATTCCGCCATGTGCCGTTGTCTGCCCTTGAAGGGATGGGCGATACTGGAGTCGAACCAGTGACCTCAACGATGTCAACGTTGCGCTCTAACCAACTGAGCTAACCGCCCGATGCGCGGGAAACGCGTTTGGAGATATGCAGATTTTCCCCGCGGAGAGAGACTCGTCAAGACCGTGAAGCCCAACATTGTGAATTCCAAGCGCTTGCGGCAGACTTGTCTGTTGAGTTGGGCGTTTTGGCTTGCTTACGGTTATCAGCTTGAACGTCACCACAGGTTTTCAGTTCGAGCCAGGCGCAAGAGCGGTCCCCGCACAGATAGGAGTCGAGGTACGTCCTGTTGTGGATACGGCTTGAAATTCTGGCAGCTTCTGAATTGCAAATGGCCTGAGCTAGCAAGCAGCGCCTTCTCTTACCAGAAAGCCCGTCCTGCCCTGCACCATCGACACGGATGTCGCGCGGCGCACAGTCGTTCACTGCGGCAGTCGCTGCTGATGTCGTAGCACGGCTCGACCTAACCGTAGCGGATTGGAGCACACACTCCTCCCTGGCGTGTTGTTCGAGTTTCGCCTGACTAATCCTCGGCGAGATTGGCGTTTGGCGAAAATGCAACATCTTCAGAGGTTGCGGTAATTCATTCCACGATGTCTTTGACATCGGCGTCTTTGACATTGGCAGCCTGCGAGATCGTCACTCAAACGCTTGCTCTTGAAATGCGGATAACTCCACAGTGAGTGTAACGTAAGGAGAAGACATCCGCCGTGGCGTGTTGGTTCGCCCGCCTCAGGAAATCACTACGAGCCGTTTTCTACATGCGGCGAGAGCCTGTCAGCGAACTCTCGACTCCGAATGAGGAGTAGTCTCCTGCCGGATCAACAATGCGGGCCAGTGCTGACAGGTCCTGTTGAATTAGCCGAGCGAGCAATGCTGACGCCAGGAACGACGCAACGCCAACCAGCGCAATCAGTGTGAACGCCCAGCGTATGTCCGATTGGTTCATCGACAGAATGAACACCGCCGCAAAGGGGGCAACGACTAACGTGCTTAAATACACCCAGGCACGCTTGGAGAGCTTGACAAGCTGGCGAGAGAGTTCCGGACTGGGCGGCGCTTCCGCTAATAGCCTGGGTAAGGCCGCCCTGACGCAAACAAATGTCACGGTAAAAAAGGCAACGGCCGACGCGATCATCCCCGTTACGACTTGCGATGCGATGAAATGTCCATAGAAGGACGCTGAAACCGAGTGCCCCGCCTGCCATTGTGTCCATGCGGGGAAGATCACTCCAGAGAGCACCCACAGTGACATTCCGATTCCCCAAAATAAATCGCCCAACCACATCGTACGATGCGCCGCTTGTGTGGTTAAGTTGCCGGTGGCAGAGTGCCTCAACCGCAAGGCTCTCATGCCGCGCAACGCAGGCCGCGCCAACAGATAGCCAATCAAAATCCCGGAAAGGTAGAGCACGGGATTAACAACGGAAAGTTCGACATTCCAGAAGAATCCAGAATCCACGTTCTCTGCTTCAAAAATCGCCTGAAAGTTGTAGGCGATGTTCATCACGCTGGCACAAACGTTGGGGATGATCACTGCCAGCAGGAAAGCGCTAAAGGGCGCCCGGCCTACAAAGCTGCGCCAATCGTTTTGGCCGCGGTGTAGCAGATGAGATAGGTGAGACTCTCGGCACAAGGCGAGATCTCGTGCAAACTGACCGGCATCCGCATAGCGTTCGTTTTCGTCGGGCGCAAGTGCTTTAAGCAGTACTTTCTTCAGCATGGCCGGACAGCCGGTAGGCAACTGTGCGTGTGCTTTCTCCGACACGCCGTGCTGGCGTTCCGCGTGCATGCGCTCGATAGTTGCCGGCCAACCTTCCGGCAACACTCGGTCTTCAAACGGACGTCGCCCGGCGAGCAATTCCCACAACATCACAGCCAAAGAATAGACATCCGATCGGCCATCGAGATCGTCTGGGGTTCTCGGCAACCCGGGATGATAGGCTTCCAGTTGTTCAGGAGACATATAGGCGACGCTGCCGCCGAAGAACGTTTCCGGCATGGCACCCTCCACTTCGGAAGCGTAGCTAATGTTGAAATCAGCCAACTTGGGGCGACCGTCAGCAGCCAGTAGGACGTTGGCGGGCTTAATATCGCGATGCAGCACGCCTCGGCTGTGCGCGTAGCTCAACGCCTCGGCCAATTGAGACCCCAGCCATGCCACGGCCTGAGACCAGGTCATTTCTTGCAGTTGTTTTCGTGTCTGCGAATCGCCTGGGGGATCATCGCCGCGCTGACGCAGAGAATTGTCGATGGCCGCAAGCAGCTCATCGCCACTGTGGGGGTGTTCGCCCTTGCGGCTGCGTTCTAAGACGTCATGCAACGTCCCGCCGGGAACAAACTGCATGTACAACAACCGCAGCTTCTCTTCCGACAAGTAGCGTTGATCGTAAACGCGGACGATGTTAGCGTGATCGAGTTGGGCCAGTGCCTGGGGCTCATCGCTTTCGTCAGTGGAAATCTTGAGCGCCACCAGCCGTTGCATGGAGCGCTGTCTGGCGAGAAATACCGTGGCGAAGGCTCCGGATCCAACTTCGTGATACAAATCAAAGTCGTCAAGCTGGTCACCAGCTTTGGCGGCATGTTTCTCACGCTTCTTGCCCTTGGAAAGCTGCGTGGTCTGATAAGGAGAATCCAGCCCCAGGAGCCGCTGAAGTTGTGTACGTTGGTTTGGGAAACGGTCGAGATAGTCGTGTTTGGTGATCGTCTCGCCAGCTTTCCTGCGGAGGTGGTAGTCCTCATAGATCAAATCGCAAGGAATATCTCCACCGGAACTCAATTCCGGAAATTCGTCAAAGTAAGCCTGCAAATCTCGGTAACAATTGTGTGCTTGGCGGTATTCCAGGTCGACCTTGATGAGTTCGATGAGCGTCATCTTCCTTAGGGCGAGTGGCTGCTTCGGCAGATGCGAGCACAGGTCCGGAGGCGTCCCCTGGGTATCCCAGGCCTTTGCAAAGGTCTCAACCTGCTCAGAGAGATAGTCCCAGGCCTCTTCCGCTTGATCCATATCGAGATGATGAGATGAGGCGTCGCTCATGATTCACTCGATGTTCTCCCCAGCGACTCTCTGTGAGGTGAGCCGCTCCGGGTTGAGAGTTTGTGACCGTTGAGTGCCGTTTCATCACCAGACGGTGCAAATGGCATACGCTCCCGTGTCAGAAATCCGCCAAGAAATAAAAAGGATAACCATAGATCTCCAATGCGGCTACAGAAGCCCTTTCTCTTGAACGCGGCTTTGCGCATGCGGAAACGGAAAACCAACCTGGCATGGCGTGGACAACGCGCAGCGGAAGTTGGATCCCTCAAGAACTGAACGAGGTTGCTCGAAATTGGGCGAAATTCGGGTCACCCACGGCTACCAGAGCTCGATGTTAAATCAGGATGCGGGCGGAGTAGCGGCCACCAATCTCAACAAATCGCAAGGCACATTCTGCGCGTGCCCAATCGGCAGATTGTGCGCTGTCGAAATGATGGCACAATGGAATCACAATGAGTCAGGCAAAGGCAACGTTCCGATTGGTCGCGGTGCTTCAGCAGAATTCCATCCGACGTCTGCATTGAAGTTGCTGCATCAAAGTTTGTTGTTTGAATTGAAAGGCACCAGGAAAACAATCGTGACAGGTGACGAGCAACTTCTCGAACAGATCGTCTCCGGCGACAAGGATTCGCTGGCGGAGTTCATTGCCCGGCGGCAGCCACAGTTGCTGGCCTTTATCACACGACAGATGAGCGACGGACTACGTCGCAAGGTTGAACCTGAGGACATCTTTCAGGAAGCCAGTGCCGAAGCGGTGCGCTCGCTGGACTCCATGGATTTGAGTGAACGGGACCCCTTCAGCTGGCTTTGCCAAGTTGCCGAGCGCAAGATCATTGACGCGCATCGCCGATTTTTTGCAGCGCAAAAGCGTGACGCGGGCCGCGAAAGATCCATCGACGCACCTGGTGGAGGAGCTGATTCTGATCAGAAAGGCATCGTCAACCTGCTTGTCGCCAGCATGACATCCGCCAGCGCGGTCTATTCACGCAATCAGAAAGAGATCAAACTGCTGGCTGCCATGGAGGAGCTTCCCGATGACCAACGTGAAGCGCTACATATGCGGTATATCCTGGGTTTCGGTTCCAAAGAAATTGGAGAGAAGCTGGGAAAATCGGATGGTGCGGTTCGCGTCATGCTTTCCCGCTCACTGGCGAAGTTGCAGACTTTGCTGGGAGATGATGCTGCGCCGAGGAAATAGTCGGATTTCATCTCGGGATGCAATTCGTTGAAATCTTCAACGGGCTGTGCAGGTGAGCACTCCAGGATGGGCTTTCATACGCTTCTTGACTTGGAGCTGTGAGAGATTGTTCTCGCGTTTTAGATCCAAGTGACCAACACCGTGAGGGTGTTTTCGACATACTGTGCCGCCCTTCGAGCGACGGCCTCCGCCCATTTGAAAGCATCGGGATAGCCGCTAAGCTGGAATCATTGAGTTCACTTCAGTCGAGAAATCACCATGTCGCGTCCCAATTCGTCAGCGAATTCCGACAATACTGCGTTAAGCGGCGGTGGGCCGCCCGGCGTTCGCTGGTGGCCGGCGGTGATGATTGTGTTGGTGTACGGACTGACGCTGCTTTGCACGTGGGTGATCTTTGCCAACGTTGAGATGCCTCGCGGCTTGCAGGTCCTGATAACATATCTCGCCAGCACCGCCACCGTTGTTCTCTTGCTGGTGTGGGAATTGTTCTTCGCGCGATTGCGTTCGCCGTGGTGGGGGCGAGTTCAGATGATTCAGTTGATCATCGTCGGAACTCTTTTTGCCCTGTTTCGCATCAAGGAGGCTGATGGCGATGCTTGGTTCACGTTCGTGTGGAGATGGACGGATGATCCTTATGTCAATCTCGAACCTAACGACAAACTCGCGTCTGAGACAACAGAGTTGATCGCAAATCCCGAGACAGACTATCCGGGATTCCTGGGGGCGAACCGTGATGGCATTGTCACTGGGATTTCATTAGAGACAGACTGGCAGAGTCATCCCCCCAAAGAGTTGTGGCGTATCGGAAAAGACCAACGAGAAAGCCTCGGGGCCGCGTTCTCATCCTTTGCAATTGTTGGAGAATACGCCTTTACGCAAGAGTTGCGCGGCAATGCCGAATATGTATCCTGCTTTCATCTGCGGACCGGTGAGTTGATCTGGCGAAACGCTCAGACGGATGCCGCTGACGCCATCATTTTTGAGAGCGTCGTGGCCGGAAATGGCCCACGAGCAACACCCACAGTGCATGATGGCAGGGTTTACGCCTGCGGTGGCGCAGGCGTGTTGGCGTGTTTTGACGCGGCCAGCGGTGAGAGACTGTGGTCGGCCGATGTCGTCAAACAGACCGCCGGTGCAAATATTCAGTGGGGATACGCGTGCTCTCCGTTGATCGTTGGGTCACACGTGATTGTAGCTGCTGGCGGCGGTGGAAGTGCTCAACTTGTAGGTTACCGGATTGACTCAAACGAGCCGCGTCCCCAACCGGCCATCACCGGAGGAGACGGCGCGGACGGAGGGGTAGATTTCTATGATTCGCCCTCGCTGCGAACCATTTGCGGCGTCCAGCAGATCTTGCATATCAACAACAAAGGGCTTGCCGCATTTGATCCACAAACACTGGATTTACTGTGGCGAAGCCCTTGGCCGTGGGAGATTTCACACCCGCTGGTCTCGCAACCGGTGGTGCTGCCGGACGACCACGTTTTCCTTTCAGCCGCATACTCATCCGGCGATGCATTACTGCGTGTTGAACGTGACGAAAGGGGAGATTTCTCTGCCAAACTACTCTGGCAAAAAAATACACTCAAAAGCAAGTTCGCCAACGTATTGGTGCAGGGCGATCACCTCTATGGACTCGACGCGCGTATCCTCGTGTGCATCGAATGGCGCACGGGAAAGCGCAAATGGAAGGTTCGCGCCGGCAGCTTTGGACATGGCCAGATCATGCTGGTAGATGACGTGATCTTGATTCAGGCGGAGACGGGCGAAGTTGTCTTGGTCCGCGCGTCACCGGATAAGTTTGAAAAACTGGCAAGCATTCAACCGTTTGAAGATCGCACGTGGAACAACCCAGCTCTCGCTGGCAAGTATCTGCTGGTGCGAAATCATCTGAAGGCGGTCTGCTACGAGTTGCCACTACGCGGCAAATGATGGATACGGGATGAAGACGTTTTATTTGTTGCGGCACGCGAAGAGCAGTTGGGACGAGCCTGGACTGGCCGATTTTGATCGACCGTTGAACAAACGTGGACGAAGTGCTGCACCGCGAATGGGCGTGTTGATGGCCGAGCGCGGCTTGATGCCAGAGGTGATCCTGTGCTCAACAGCGCTTCGAGCCCGACAGACCGTCGAGCACATCGTACCGGCAAGCAGCTACTCCGGACCCATCGAGTTTACGGACGAACTTTATCTGGCGCCAGCGGATGTCTATCTTGATCTACTCACAGAGATCGATGACGCTTTTTCCGCTGTGATGATGGTGGGACATAACCCCGGGATAAGCAATGCCCTGCTCCACCTGACAGGCAGCGGAAAGCACTTCCCGACGGCAGCCTTGGCCAAAATATCGCTACCGATCACAGCCTGGCGCGAGTTTGATGAATCCGTGCAGGGCGAGTTAGCCGAGTTCTGGCGGCCCAAGGAGTTGGACGAGCTCTCATCATAACTTCATATCCCGCAAAGGTTAGCAGCCCAGCGCCTCCTTGACGGTCCCGATTGTCATTGCTACATTCGACCGCTCGATATTCGCTGTCGGCCATAGTTGGCGTTGATTGGAGTCAACTCGAACGCCCTCGCTGTGACGCGCCGCCTGCTCTGGATTTCGCGGCGCCGGCATTGGTGGATACAACCCAGCGCCGCGGCACACGCTTGTACCGTCGCCCTCGCGCGAAAGTCGTCAAGGACACATTCCCGATTAGGACGGCAGTTGTGTTTGCTGTTCTTTCTTGAAGATACGAACATTCTGATTTGATAAGCCATGGCCAAGAAGAAAGCTGCCGCCAGAAAGCCCGCTAAGAAATCCTCCGCCACGAAACGGGGCGGCAAGATGATCTACTACTTTGGCGCCACCCGCACAGACGGTCGTGGCGACAAGAAGTCACTTTTGGGCGGTAAAGGAGCCAATCTGGCGGAAATGACGTCCATCGGCCTGCCGGTCCCACCTGGGTTTACCATCACCACGGCCTGCTGTGACGCTTACTATAAGTCAGGTGAAAAGCTTCCCGCTGGCTTGATGGATGGTGTTCATAAACACATCAAGATGCTGGAGAAGGAGACCGGAAAGTCCTTTGGTGATGGGCGAGACTCCCTATTGGTTTCCGTTCGTTCCGGTGCGGCTGTCTCCATGCCGGGCATGATGAACACCATCCTCAATCTCGGGCTTAATGACGAGACCGTCGTGGGGCTTTCCAACGCCACAAAGAACGAACGGTTCGCCTACGATGCGTATCGCCGGTTGATCAACATGTACGGAGACGTGGTGATGGGAGTTGACCATCACCTGTTTGAAGCCGAATTCAGCAAGCTCAAGCGAGACTTCAATGTCCGTAACGATACCGATGTGCCTGCCGAGGGGCTTGTCCGGCTTTGTCAGGAGTACAAAAAGGTCTACCGGCACCACGTAGGATCTGACTTCCCGCAAGATCCCTTCGATCAATTGGAACTGGCGATTGAAGCTGTCTTCAAGAGTTGGAACCAAAGCCGCGCCGTCCGGTATCGCCAGGTTGAAGGCATCACCGGTTTGTTGGGAACAGCCGTCAACGTACAGTCGATGGTCTTTGGCAACATGGGGGATGACTCGGGGACGGGCGTCGCTTTCACCCGAGACCCTTCCACAGGCAAGAACACTTTCTATGGAGAGTTTCTCGTCAATGCTCAGGGCGAAGATGTGGTCGCCGGTATTCGTACACCGCTCCCGGTGGCAGAGATGCCCAAGTGGAACCGAAGCGTCCACAAACAGTTACTCAGCATCAAAAACAAGCTCGAAAAGCACTACGCGGATGTGCAAGACATCGAGTTCACGATTGAACGCGGCAAGCTGTACATGTTGCAAACCCGTACTGGCAAGCGAACAGGTTTCGCGGCAGTCAAGATTGCTTGTGATATGGTGAAAGAAAAACTGATCGACGAAAAGACGGCGTTGCTCCGCGTGCCCGCCGGTGATCTGACACAGCTTTTGCTGCCCAGCTTTGATCCGGAAGCCAAACGTCGTGCGAACGTGCTCACACGCGGATTGCCCGCATCGCCAGGGGCGTCCGTGGGTAAATTGGCCTTCACGGCAGACGAGGCGGTCAAACGTTCGCAAGCCGGTGAAGATGTGCTGCTGGTCCGCAAAGAAACCAGCCCGGAGGATATTGATGGAATGCATTCGGCCGTCGGGATTTTGACAAGCACCGGCGGCATGACCAGCCACGCTGCGGTCGTCGCCCGTGGCTGGGGGCGCTGTTGTGTCGCAGGTGCTGGAGAAATCGAAATCCAAGAATCCAAGCGGAGCATTCGCGTCAACGGCCGCACTTATAAGCATAGTGACACGCTTTCCATTGACGGATCCACCGGCGAGGTCATGGTAGGCGACGTTCCCACGCGCACGGCCAAGCTCTCAAGTGACTTCCACAAGATGATGGAGTGGTCGGACAAGTACCGGACGATGAACGTCCGCACAAATTCCGACACGCCTGAAGACAGCAAACGGGCGAGGGGGTTTGGTGCCGAAGGAATCGGTCTATGCCGCACGGAGCACATGTTCTTTGAGGAAGACCGCATCTCCTCCATGCGAGAAATGATCCTGGCCCACGACGAAAAATCTCGCCGCAAAGCGCTGGGCCAGCTTTTACCGCACCAGCGGAAAGATTTTGTCGGCATCTTCAAGGCGATGAAGGGATTGCCAGTGACGATTCGCTTGCTCGATCCACCGCTGCATGAGTTCTTGCCCAACGACACCAAGGCTCAGGCCGAAATCGCCAAACGGCTGGGCATAAAACCAGCCGAGGTGAAATCGCGCGTCAGTCAGTTGCACGAATCCAATCCGATGTTGGGCCACCGCGGCTGCCGCTTGGCGGTCACCTACCCGGAAATCTTGGAAATGCAGGTCACGGCGATCGTTGAAGCTGTGATCGCTTGTAAGAAAAAGAAAGTTGATGCGCAGGCGGAGATCATGATTCCGCTTGTCGGCGAAGCCAAAGAACTCTCCATGTTGCGGGAGTTAGCCGAACAAACGATGAATAAGGTTGCCAAGGCGAAGAAGTTTGATGGCGATTTGGGAATCATCATCGGCACCATGATCGAAATTCCTCGTGCCGCGTTGACAGCCGACGAAGTCGCCGAACATGCGGATTTCTTTAGCTTTGGGACCAATGACCTAACACAGATGACCTTCGGGTTTTCCCGGGACGATATCAATTCATTCCTGCCAGATTATCTCACTGAGGAAATTCTTCCCAAGGATCCTTTCCAGTCGCTGGACAGCACGGGAGTTGGTCAGCTTGTGGCCATGGCTGTGCAAAAAGGTCGTGGCACGCGGAAGAATCTCAAACTTGGCATCTGCGGTGAGCACGGAGGAGATCCCGCCAGCATCCAGTTCTGCCAGCAGGTGGGCTTGGATTACGTCAGTTGCTCACCGTTCCGCGTGCCGATTGCACGGCTCGCGGCAGCCCAGGCGGCGTTGAACGCATCCAAGAAATAACTGCCCCAGGGATCTCCGCAGATAAGCCATGCAGTCACAACTCGGTGATGTTGAACTGGTAGTTCCACGGATCATCGTCGGGTGTTGGCAGTTGGCTCGTGGACATTCTCTCAATTCCGAAGCAGGTCAAGACGAGCAACTCGACCTCTTGAATCGGTATTTTGATGTCGGCTTCAGAACCTTTGATTGCGCAGACATCTACACAGGTGTTGAAGAGCTGCTAGGGATCTTTCGACGCGGCCTACGGGCAAGGGAAGATACGGTCTCGGGTGACTTGCGCATCCACACCAAGTTTGTTCCGGACAGAGATCAGCTGGCCAACATCAGCCGGGCTTACGTCGAACGGATTGTCGACCGATCTTTGGCTCGATTGCAAACGGAGCGTCTGGATCTTGTCCAGTTTCACTGGTGGGACTTCGATATTCCCGGCTATGTGGAGACAGCACAACATCTGATGGACTTGGTTGCCACCGGAAAGATCGCAGCGGTCGGCCTGACAAATTTTGACGTCCGCCATGCTGCGGAGATCATCGAAGCCGGCATTCCGCTGATCAGCAATCAGGTGCAATGGTCACTGCTGGATCAACGTCCAGCAAAGCACTATTCCAGCTTCGCAGATCAAAACGGGCTGTTGACGTTTTGCTACGGTGGTCTGGCCGGTGGATTCTTGGGCGACCGATACCTGGATTCGCCTGAATTGGCGGAGTCCTTTTCCAATCGTTCATTGATCAAGTACAAGTTGATCATAGACGAAGTCGGTGGTTGGGATGTCTATCAAGCGCTGCTGCGGGCACTACGAGAAGTCGCCGATGACCATCAGGCTTCGATTGCTTCAATCACATTGGCGTGGCTGTTGCATCAGCCGGCGGTGTCTTCGGTGATAGTTGGTGCTGGGAGCACTCGCACTGACCATCCGAGTCGTCACATGCCGGAATTGTTGAGAACTCTCCAACTCGAACTATCCGAATCTGACATGTTGCACATCGACAAGGCGCTGCGCCGCCTGCGGCCAGTTCCCGGCGTCATTTATGAACAAGAGCGAAAGAAACCAGGTCCACATGCGGCCATCATGCGCTACAATCTGAACGCTGCGGCGAGCGATTAAGCGCAATCGCAAATAACGCCCCATGATTGTTTCATGCGCCGCTTGCTATTGTTGACTGGACCATCACGATCTGTTTCCGCAAAGACTGCGGTGCACGGAGTCATCACTTGAGTTTTCGCAGAAATACGCTGGCGTTAGTCCTCGGTGGAGGTCGCGGGACACGGCTCTATCCGTTGACAAAGGTGCGGTCCAAACCCGCTGTTCCCGTCGCCGGAAAGTACCGGCTGATTGATATCCCCCTGTCAAACTGCATCAACAGTGGCGTCCAGCGAGTTTACGTGCTGACGCAATTCAACTCTGTGAGCCTGCACGGCCATATTCGTCGCACCTACAACTTTGATCCATTCAGCGGCGGGTTTGTCGAGCTGTTGGCCGCACAGCAAACGCTGGAACGGATGGATTGGTATCAGGGTACGGCGGACGCTGTGCGGCAAAATCTCCGCTACATTCAACAACCTGACGTGGAGTACGTGCTGATTCTTTCCGGAGATCAGCTCTACCGGATGGACTTCAAGGAGATGTTTCGGACACATCGGGATGCCAAGGCCGATGTGACGATCGCTGGTCTTCCTGTTGATCGCGACGCGGCGAAATCACTGGGAGTGATGCGGCTGGATGATTCTGGACGCGTGCAAGGTTTCTTGGAGAAGCCGCAAACGGACGAAGAGATCAATCTCGTGCGGATGGAGCCGGAGTGGTTTGACCGGCGCGGCGTGCAAAGCCATGGTCGCGAATGCCTGGCCAGCATGGGCATTTACTTGTTCAACGCCGAAACATTGATCCGAGTCTTGGAGAAAACAGATTATCAAGACTTTGGCAAGGAGATTTTCCCAGCCGCCATTCGCACACATCGCGTCAACGTGCATTTGTTCGACGGATATTGGGAGGATATAGGAACGATCTCCAGTTTCTATCAGGCGAATTTGGATATGGCTGGCGATGATCCACCGTTCGATTTCAGTCCGGAGGACGCCCCCATCTATTCACGTCCGAGATTCTTGCCGCCATCAAGACTTTCGGGAGCCAAGGTTTCGCGCAGCTTGATCGCCGATGGTTGCGTCATCGGGGAAGGGGTCGTTATTGAAAACAGTGTGATTGGGCTGCGATGCCGGATCGGCCGTGATGTCGTCATTCGCAATTCGATCATCATGGGATCAGATTATCACCATACCGAAGATCAGGTTGCTTCCACGCTTTCTACCGGTGGCGTACCGCTGGGAATTGGCGAGAAATCTATCATCGAGGGAGCTATTGTTGACAAGAACTGTTGCATCGGAAGCAATTCAGTCATCGTCAACGAGCGAAAAGTGCCAGAGCAGGCGGAATCCGGACACGTTTCCATCTGCGACAAGGTTGTCGTCGTTGAGAAAAACGCTGTCCTACCCTCAGGTTACCGACTATCCGGACTGTAAAAGTCTCAGGCTTGGTGATCGGACACATTCGCGGACGTAGCACCTGTCTGTTGGTCTGCTAAAGCTATAATACGATCGTACTCTCATACCGCGACGACAAAGTTCACCAGCCGTCCAGGGACGACGATCACCTTGACGATCTTGGCATCGGCCAACAGTGTGACCATCTTCTCGTCTGATCGGGCAGCAGCTTCCATATCCGACTTGTCAGCCCCCGCGGCGACATTGATTTTGACTTTGATTTTCCCGTTGATCTGAACCGGAATCTCAACAGTATTTTCTTTGATCAGGGTCTCGTCAAACGTCGGCCAGGTCTCATAAGCTAACGTCTTCTCATGCCCCAGAATGTTCCACATTTCTTCCGCGATATGCGGTGCAAAGGGCGACAGCAATAGGACGAACTGTTCCATGGCCGAGCGAGGCCGTGGCTCTAGCTTCGTGAAGAAGTTGACGAACTCCATCATTCGCGCGATCGCCGTGTTGAATGACAAGCTCTCGATGTCTTCGGTCACCGCCTTGATCGTGCGATGCAACGCGCGGTTTTGGTCTGCGTCGAGGTCAACATCTTTCACGCCGGGGTGCAATGTTAAATCTTCAGACCGCTCATCAACCACCATCCGCCAGGCGCGGTCCAGGAAACCTTTGACACCACTGACGCCTGCCATACTCCATGGCTTGGTTGCTTCCAGCGGCCCCATGAACATCTCATACAACCGCAGCGCGTCCGCACCGTATTCTTCGATCACCTCATCTGGATTAATGACATTCCCCCGGCTTTTCGACATCTTCTCCGCACGACTCACTAAACGAATCGACGGGGTAGATGTCAACACGAAGTGATCGCCTGATTTCTCCGCGTCTTCGCCGGGAACCTTGACCGCGCTGACGGCTTCACGCGTTGCCTTGTAAATGAGCATTCCATCATCGTTCTTCTTAACATCGGCGGCGCTCACCCAACCGCCCGAAGCGTCTTGATAGCCGGTGATTTCCACTTCTCCCAAGATCATGCCTTGGTTGACCAACTTCTGGAACGGCTCCACCGTGCTCAAATAGCCACGATCAAACAGCACTTTGTGCCAGAAACGGGCGTACAGCAAATGCAGTACGGCGTGCTCTGCGCCTCCAATGTACAGATCAACGGGCATCCAGGCCTTTTCTTTCTGTGGGTCAATGAACGCCTGGTCATTCCGTGGATCAATGAACCGCAAGTAATACCAGCAACTGCCTGCCCATTGCGGCATGGTGTTTGTTTCCCGCTTGTACTTCACGCCATCGATGACGGGATACAACCACTCAGCAGGCGCCTTGTCCAATGGCGGCTCGGGGCGTCCGTGTGGTTTGAAGTCGTCCAGGTGCGGTAAGTTCACGGGCAAGTCAGATTCGGGCACAGTACGAACTCGCCCGGTCGGCTTGTCGTGGGCGTCCAGTTCATGCAGCACGGGAAATGGCTCACCCCAGAAACGTTGCCGAGAGAACAGCCAGTCGCGAAGCTTATAGTTGACCGCGCCGCGTCCGGCACCCTCGGTAGTCAGGTCTTCAATAATTCGCTCTTTGAACTCCGCCGTCTGCAGGCCGTTGTATTTTTCAGAGCGAACGGCTTTGCCCTCACCGGAGTAGCAAGCTCGGCCCTCGTAAACTTCTTCCCGCCAGGCGTAGAACTCTTCAGAGGCAGCTTTCGCTTCTGCCACTGCGGCGCTTTCCTGCCCGTTGCCCACCCCGTGAAATGCCTTGATGGGAACCTCATAAACGCTGCGTACGGGCAGATCGAAGACCTGGGCAAACTCAAAATCTCGTTCATCATGAGCAGGCACCGCCATAATGGCGCCGGTCCCATAGCTGATCAGCACATAGTCCCCAATCCAGATCGGAATTTCTTCTCCGTTGACGGGATTGATGGCGTATGAACCCGTGAACACGCCAGTCTTTTTCTTGGCCAGTTGTGTGCGGTCCAGGTCACTTTTGTGTGCGGCTTCTTCGCAATAGCTCTTCACCGTGGAGGATTGTTCCGTTGTAGTCAAACGCTCCACAAACGGATGTTCCGGAGCAATCACCATGTACGTTGCGCCGAAGAGCGTATCTGGGCGCGTGGTATAAATCCGCAGCACATCGCGGCCAGGTTTGTCGGGAAATTGGCCCTTCGCCCGGCCCTGCTTCCAGGATGAGAATGCAAATTGCAGTTGTTCTTTACCCGTTTCTTCTTGGGATTTCTCTCCGATGAAGAAATCAACGTCCGCTCCAGTGCTGCGACCAATCCAGTCAGCCTGCAGCTTCTTGATTCCATAAGACCAATCCAAGCTTTCCAGGTCTCTTTCCAATCGGTCTGCATAAGCAGTGATCCGCAACATCCACTGCCGCAACGGCATCCGCACAACGGGATGTCCGCCGCGCTCACTTTTGCCGTCTTTGACTTCCTCGTTGGCCAACACCGTTCCCAACTCGGGGCACCAGTTGACAGGTGCCTCAGCTTGATACGCCAGTCGACGGTCATCACGGTATGCTCGGATGGCGTCTTCGCCCGCGGCGGTGACATCATCAGGTATTGGCAGTTCAGAGATCGGACGTCCACGGTCCTCGGCATTGTCGTACCAGGTATCATACAACTGGAGGAAGATCCACTGCGTCCAGCGAAAGTACTCGACGTCCGTTGTGGCCAGCACGCGGTCCCAGTCGTAAGAGAATCCGATCCGCTTCAACTGTCGCGTGAATGTGATGATGTTTTGTTCTGTGCTCTCGCGCGGCGGAACGCCTTCTTTGATGGCGTACTCTTCCGCCGGTAGCCCGAAGGCGTCAAAGCCCATTGGGTGCAGCACGCTCTTGCCCTGCATCCGCTGGTAGCGGCAGACGATGTCCGTTGCCGTGTAGCCCTCTGGATGTCCGACATGCAGCCCTGCGCCTGAGGGATAAGGAAACATATCCAGCACGTAGAGCTTCTCGCCAGCGGGCAGTTCCGGTGTGGCAAAAGTACGATTCTGATTCCAGAACTCCTGCCATTTCGGCTCAATCGCGCTGGGGTTATAGCGGGGCATCAGGCGTGATTTCTCGTAAGAATACGGCGAAAAAGGGCTAAGGGACGGACGATTCTAATCCTTGGCTCCCCAGGCGACAATTGCGGCTCGGTAGCGGTTCACCTGTCAATGAACGAGCCCATCCCGCAAGAATGACGGGAAGCACGCATAGATAGTGCGAAGTGGTGGAACATCGGGAGCGGTTACCAGCCGCCTAGTGTTGCTGAGACGGTGAGCTTGCGTCGCCCGCGGCTGATCTCCAGAGTTAGCGTATCGCCGGGCGCCTTCTCAGAAATGATCGACGTCAGTTTGTCGAAGTTTTTGACCTGCTCCCCTTCACACGCAATGACAAGATCGCCCGGCAGGATTCCTGCTTTATGAGCGGCGCTTCCAGGCACAACTGACTCAATCCGGCAAGGGAACGCCAATAACGGATCCGACGTCACACCAAGCTTCGCTCCTACGCGAATATCAAGTTTGCCGTCAAACCTCTCTCGCAACTCGTCGATGGCCGCATCGCTTAGCTTTGTGCTGTAGAGTTGGATTTCGGTGGCGCCCGCGATAGATAGTAGTGGCTCAACAACGTCGTCCGTGAACTTAGAGCCAATCAACGTCACGATCTGCAAATCTCGAACTCGCCGGATCTTGGAGAAGTCGTCCGCGTCGCCCCGCCAATCGCGAGTGAACTCGAAATGGTGTGGCGTTGCCAGGCCGATCCCCGTATTGGAAAGCGTTCCGTATCGCGCTCCTAGTGAAAGCAGCTCTTCTCGGGCACGCACGCTCTCAATGATCACAATCTCTTGTAAAGCTCGCCCCGCGTGCCGCCCGGCCAATGTGTAGGAAGGTTCAGCAAGACGCTGTAGCTGCGCACGCACAACTTGGCTTGCTTCATCGTCGTGCCCGGCAATGCTGCGCATGGCGGCAATAGCTCGAATCACGACTTCCATGCTTCCATCCGCCGCGGCATCCGCCAGACGGGGGACAACGCTCGCGTCAAGCTCGGACAATCGCCGCATGGCCGATTCACGCACGTGAAAACGATCGTCATCGAGTTCGGTTATCCATTGGTCCACCTGATCCGTGGGCAAATTCACGACCTGGTGCGCATCACCCAAGGTTGCGCCGTACGCCGCCAACGAGATGCCACACAGCGCGATGCATAGCAAACACTGGCTAAGTTTTTTCGCGGTCCGTGTCATGGCTCTATTCTTGAGACTTCATCGGCAACTGTTGATTCTGAAATCGGGGCGTCAGGTCAGGGATGTTGAAACCGCGCCGGAAGAGATCCTCGATCCGCAGCTCCTCAGTGGCACTGCCAGGCGGCTGCGGATTCCAGCCATCGTTTGAAAGTGAATATTGGATGTTGCCGTTCTCGTCAACAATTTGCAGTTCCCGCATCTTATAGCCAGCATTCTGCGGAGCGATTGGACGGCGTTCCATACGATCCCGCATGACTAAGCCCAAAGTCAAAAACAAAAGGGGATACACTGTCCACCGCTCGCGAACTGTCATGAGTTGTTCTCACTGGATCTTGCTGGCTCGCCACCGGGGAGCCTTTGGGCATGCCCCACATCCGTCAAACTGGTCAATCGCCCGTGGCGAACAGGGATGAATTTGGGGAACTATCTGCAGGATTCTACGTCAATGTAGTGAATTGGTATACTCAACCCGCGCTTGTTGTAGGCCACGTCCCGGCGGAAAACACACGCTCTGGGTCGCATTCGCACCTTCTGGTGGAGCAAAAGAGCCGCAAGCTCGTCAAACATCGGAATGTTCCCGCAGAAAAGGATAACTCATGTCTTGCCGCATTCTTGTGTTTTGCCTGTTCACACTTGTCGTTGCTTCGGCAGTTTGTCTGTTTGACACCGGTCGTGCGGAGGCCCAAGGCAACAACGCACTGCATCTGGCAATTCAGCAGAGTAATGCGGAAAAATTCAAGCAACTCCTGGCCGAGCGGCCACGATCTATCAACGACAAAGATCAAAACGGTTACACGGCATTGCAGTACGCTGCCATGTACGGGCGAACGGACTTCGTCAAACAGCTGATTGCCGCGAAGGCGGACGTCAACGCCGCCAACGGCAACGCTTATTCCCCGTTGATGTATACCGTCACCGCCGGTGATATGACCTCACTCAAGGCACTCGTGGATGCCGGCGCCAAGGTCAAACAGACAAACGACTATGGGCAATCTGCGTTGCTGATTGCAGCACAATACGGCCGCGATGACATGGTCAAGTACTTGATCGAAAAAGGTGGGAACGTCAACCGCAAAGATAACAATGGGGGAACAGCCCTTTACTACTCAGCGGCCAACGGCCAGATCAATGTGATCAAGTTACTGCTGGAGAGGGACGCGGATCCGAGCATTGTTTACAACAACCATGACACGGTGTTGCATGCTGCTTGCCGGTCAGCAAACGCCAACTTGGTCAAGGCTTTGTTGGAAGCTGGAGCCAAGCACAATGCCACCAGTTACAACGGCCAGTCTCCCCTGCACGACGCATGCTCGGTGGGAGTGCTCGAATCCGTGCAAGTTCTGATCAAGCATGGAGCAAATGTCAATGCGGAGAATCAAAACAAAGATCGGCCGCTGCACGTTGCCGTGAGCAGGGGCGCCAAATCAGCGGAAATTGTCTCCGCGCTGCTCAAGGCCAAGGCCAACCCGAATGCCCAGAACGCCGCCAAACGATTGCCGCTCTCGGTGGCAGTTTCGTCAAACGCGTTTGATTGTGTGAATCTCCTGCTGCCTGTGACAGACGATGTGGACCTAGACGACTTCGCTGATGAATCCGTTTTGCACTGGGCCTGCCGGCACGGACTGGACAGTGCGATCAAGATTCTGATTCGCCAAAATGCGATCAACCACTTGCTCAATCAAGCCAACGACAACGGGGAGACACCGCTTCGACTGGCCTGTGAGGGTGGGCATGCAGCCGTTGTCGCCTTGTTGATCGATCAGCGCGTGGACCTGATGCAACGATACGAAGGCGGGGAATCCGCTCTGCATGTGGCCGCTTGGAATGGATATGGGCAAATCGCCAAGGATTTGCTGGGAGCCGGAGCTAGCCCCAAGTCCAAAGATGACAGTGGCCAGACACCGCTTCATTTAGCAGCTTGGAACGGCCATGCCGCGTTGGTCAGCGAGTTGCTCAAAGCCGGGGCCACCGCGGACATTGAAGGCACGCGGTATCAACCCTTACACGCGGCCGCGTGGAACGGACATAGCGGATTGGTCGACCAACTGTTGTCAGCAGGCGCAAACGTAAATGCGGCAGACGAAGATGGGATGACCGCTCTCCACAAGGCTTCTTGGCGGGGACACGCCAATGTCGTGCGCACGCTGCTGGCCAACAAAGCCGAGGTAAATGCTCGAGACGCGGGTGGATTTACAGCCTTGACCAAAGCCCAAAGCGGCGAGCACACCGAGATCGCCAAAATCCTGCGCGACGCCGGTGGTGTTGAATAGTGGCGACGTGATCCTACCATACGTGACCCCTCGCTCGGCCGATCTTGTCGGTTGGCGTGATCACTTTGTCAGCGTGATGCCGAGCTTCTTAAGCTCCGTTCAGACCGCACGATGCAGCAAACACACAGTACAGCAAACATTTGAACACGCAGCCCGTGTCACCACACGTTGCGGCAAGGAACTACACGCCAGGCATGGCTTTCTTGAGCGGTTTCAACAACGCCAGCAGCACAATCGCCATGAACAATGCCATTGTTCCCAAAGCGGCAAAGAACGTGGAGTGCCTCCACTCTGTCCAGTAGACACCAATCATGGTCAATTTGTTGCCGATCGCTGTGGCGACGAACCAGCCTCCCATCATCAGACCTCGCATCCGGACAGGTGCAACTTTGGAGACCAGCGACAATCCCATCGGCGAGAGCATGAGCTCACCCAAGGTCATCACCGCGTAGGCCGTGATCAGCCAGGCCGGCGAGACTTTGAAGTTATACGGGTCGTCTTCGGGGGCAGCCGCCTCGCCTGTTATAGCCGCCACGTAAAGAATATAGAACGACGCTGCGCATAGCCCCATGCCCATGGTCATCTTGGCCGGTGTCGAAGGCTCCAAACCGCGTTTGTTGAGCCAGCCCCAAAGCCAAACTAAGGGAAACGTCAACACGACGACCCAAAACGGATTGATGGCATTGGAGATTGTGCCGGAGACTTCCCAAGCTGTGTTCTCATCTGCCCAATAGGTCAATGTGGATCCATTCTGATGAAACACCATCCAAAAAACGATCACGATCAGATAGATGACGACCAGCGCCAGAATTCGCTTAGACTCGGGCACAGATTCCATCAAACTGGTCTTTGCGGGCACTTCGTGATCGGGCGGAACATCGGTCGTTGTCTGTAGCGCTTCAGCCCGCTCGGGATCGCCCAGCCCTTCCATGGAATCTGGCTGAGGGTCTTCCACCAAGTGCTGGAACTTCCAAAGGATGCCAATGGAAACCAGCATCCCCAGCGCGGCCACGGCAAACGCAGGATGGTTTCCATACGCCTGTTTGATGACTTCCATAACGACCGGTGCCACGAATGCGCCGATGTTGATGCCCATGTAGAAAATGTTGTAAGCGCGGTCCTTTAGGTGGCTCCCCTCCGGATACAAATTGCCCACCATGGTTGAAACGTTGGGCTTGAACAGGCCGTTGCCAATGACCAAGCACGTCAATGCGGCGTAGACTGCCGTCAATGAATGGAAAGAAAGCAGCAGGTGCCCCACCATGAAGAACAGACCGCCAATCATCACGGAGCGACGATACCCAATCTTGCGGTCGGCGAGAAAACCCCCAATCAATGGGCTGGCGTATACAAACATCAAGTAATTCGCATACAGGTTGGTCGCCTGTTCAGAGCTCCAGCCAAACCCTTCTGATTCATCTCGCATGTAGAGCGTGAACAGCGCAAGCATGGAGTAGAAACTGAAGCGCTCCCACATCTCGGTGGCGAACAACACGTACAGACCCTTGGGATGCTTGGTTAGTTCTTTTCCAGTGAGCGCTCCAGGTGTGGTCATCTACCTATCCTGTTGATTCAATGAACGAAGTCAGTTTCTAAACAAGGATTGTACGACTGTGTGGAGATTTTCGATGGCGTGAGAACACCGAGAACTAGGCTTCTCAAATACTTGCAAGCTTCCGCAAGACAAATCTCCGACCATCCGATTCAGCAATGTTTGGTGACAGTTCTGTGGCCCCCAAGTTGCAGTGATGGTCACAACTTACCGCCGCCGGACGCGCATGCCAATCATTTCCGTGAGCGGCCTCACGAATGTGTCATTGTCCGTGCCAATGAATCAGGTGATCCACGTGCGGCTGGGCCGTCTCCAGTCGGACTTGACGTTGGCTGATGGGGCGCGATACTACTGGCTTGTGAACCTCGTCAAGCGCTAGCGTGTCCGTTTCAATCACGTCACGGACAGCGAGTTCGCGTCAGAAGCAACCTTGACGATCAATCACATTGGCCCGTGGTGTAATTGGCAACACGGCTGACTCTGGATCAGCTATTCTAGGTTCAAGTCCTAGCGGGCCAGTTCCTTTAGAGCATTGATTAGCAACGAGTTACGTCATTCTCTTTGGAACCACAATCAGTGGCATTTTGGTCAGTGCCAACAAAAGTGCCAACGCTCCGCTTCGCAGCTTCCCAAACGGCATCTGCGGTTGCTTCCGCATTCTGGCCGACATAGTAGCGCATCGTTGTTTCGATGTTCTCATGTCGCATCAATTGCTGAAGCACGATCGGCATAACCTTCGTTGCCCAACGTGCGCCAAAGCTCCGGCGTAGATCGTGAGCGCTGGCGAACTTCACCTTTCCTGTCGGTGTTGTATTCACAAGCACGCGCGCCTTCTGCCCCATGCGGGAGATCTGAGCAGACGCCCATTCCGGGTTTGGTTGACGTGGTTTGCCATAGAAGCCGATCAGCTTGAAAACGTGGCCAGCGCGATCCTCTTCCGGCGTGGTATCCAAGAACTCGGCGAAGTCTGGCGTCATCGGCAACATCCTATCGCGGTTGCCCTTCTCCAGGTGTGCTTGGATCCGGAACATGGGTCGGCGCCCGTCAAAGTCCACTGAGAGCTTGTCGGGGCGATCCCAATAGAGTTCCAGAGCTTCCCCCAAGCGCAAGCCAGAGAGCCACAGACCGCGTAAGAAACGCTGCCACGATGCGATAGAGGCATCTTGCTTGCGGCGCCGCTCGGCATCTTCCGATAAACCCTTGCGCGGAAGACCGTGCCGCAAATCTTGTCGGTCTTGGCCGCGAGCGACGGCAGGACTTCATCTTCGTACCGTTGGCGGAACTCGGCCCACGTAATCTTGCTGGCTGGCTTGTACCGCCCTTCGCGCAGTTCGGCTTCCCATTTCGCCGCGGCACGTTCTGCTGCCCGTTGCGTGGTTTCCTTGGTAGACCGTTGCTCCCGCTTCCCGGTGATGGGATCATCGTAGTACATGATGAGAAACTTGCGTTTCCCATGTCGCGTGACCTTCACTTTGATTTGGTCGTTCATGGTTTTCTTCGGGTTGAAAGTGATGGATGCATAATGAATGAGCCAGTCGGATTGCTAGGTGGCCTTGTGATCATGGCAATCACAGGATTGGTTATCGGAACGCCGCTCTTTCTGCTGTTGCGCGCTTACCTCCGGGATTCTTATAAAGAGTCACAGCGTGCGCTCCGAGATGACGCTAAACCCATTCTTGTGAAGTGTGGTGACCATGAGTTTTTGATGCCCGCATACGCTGCAGGCACCCCAGCCGTTTGCCCTCGCTGTCAATCGGTTCAGCTTGTCCCCGGCCTACCCGTAGAACACCCCACGGTTGCCATTCAAAAATACCTAGCCGGAGCCTTTGTTTGCGCAGCTATCGGAGCGACAAGTCTCGTGATTGGCGTTCCAATGCTGCTTTCCGAATCCGCGCAGGCCGACAGGAACTTTCGTCAACGAGTTGAGGCAAATGGCGCGCTCCCCCCGCCATGCGAAGTGTGTGGTCAAGTTTCGATCGGTTTTTGGAGCGGAGTTCACGGTGGTTTGAAGTATCGCTGCGCAGCTCACAGGGACTCCACAATCAACAAGATGAAGGGACTAGGAGTCGTCGCAACTTTGATTGGCAGCTGCTTTTCTTTGGGTGCTATTGGTTGCTTGATCATCGTGGTCGCAATCAAGTCAGTGTCATCTGAATTTGCGCAAAAATCGGCATAGTGGATCAACGAAACTACCGCCCGAATCCGAATCGTCAGATCAGCCGCGGCGTTCCATCTGAGCCAGCACTTGGTGAACGGTGACGGCTACGGTCGTTGTGATGATGGCTTGGAGTCCAACTCTGGTGGCATCGCTGGATTGCCGTATGCCAGGCGTGGATCAACATAGGCTGCGTAAGCCACCTTGCTTCCCGGCTTATGGCCCAGAACCCGCGGTGCGCTTCCAGCTTCGAGAGCTTCCGCATCGGTTGCCCTTGCAGAACGAATCATCTTGGGTGGAATGCTCAGTCCCGAAATGCTCTGCAATTCCAGCCAAGCTCGTTCCATCTGCTTATAGCCAACAGGGAACACGCGCTCCGCATCCTTGGGGCGAATCGCATTGATGGCTTTCCGCGTCACGTCACGCAAACGGAACACATGCGGATAGCCGGTCTTGCTTTGGATCATCACGACAACGCCATCAGGTCGAATATGGTCATGTCGCAAATGCAGTTGATCTGCCCATGGCCGCAAGGCTCCATCCCATGCAACATGAATCCACGCGACGAGGACTCGCCCCATCGATTGCCCGTGAGGTCGAAAGCGTCCGTCCATCTTCTGACAGGCTTTCAACAACGTTTCGATTTGCTCCCGGCTGGCCGACTGTGGAATCTGAGGCTTGACCTTGATGCGCTTCACGCGCCGGACGTTGGGGTACTTGCACAAGTCTCTGTCCGCCAGCGATCGCCACAGCACCAGCATGTCGCCACGCTTGCGGTTGACCGTTCCCGGCTTGAGGTTGCGTTCGGCCAGTTGGGTGATCCAGACGTTGACCAATTCCTCAGTCAGCTCTTGGAAGTCGTCAACGGGTCCGCAGATGGCCTCAAAGTCCCTAGCCATCTTGATCATGTTGCGAGTCTGGCCGCATGACAGCGAGCGCTCATCAGCATATTGAATTGCGGCGTCAACCAAACATTCGGGTGGCTGGGACCCGCGTGCGCGAATGCGTTCGATGTTTTCCTCGAACACGCTGTAGGGCTTGTGAGTTGAGAACGTGACGAGTTCGCTCGCCACAAGCGGCGGCTCAATGAATTCATTGTCAATGCACCAATCACGCAAGCGAGTCAAGGCTCGGCGATAGCTGTAAACAGTCGCCATCCTCCGACCCCGTTTTTGCATCCACTTTTCAAACCGCTTCAGCTTTTCCGGAGTCAAGTCTTCGGTTGTGGGAATGCGCCGCAGAAACCTCCTGAAAGATTTCAACGCTTGAGACTCAAGCAGAACCAGTCGTGCCTTCATCTGCTTTGATGGACAATAGCGCTTGTGGAAGAGGTCGGTGAGTTTCATGATGTGCCCCCAATCCGCCCGACTCGCCGTAGGATGTGCTGATAAACTCGCTGCTTGACGCCCCGGCGTTCCTCCAGGGCAGCTTGTGCTTCGTCAACTGATTCCACAGAAATGCCGGCTTTGATGCGGTCACACGATCCACAGGCGACGGCGAGGTTCTCCGGTTCATTGCCGCCCCCGGCTGACCGTGGTTTCACGTGGTCCAGCACGCATGTGGCGAACGAATGGAAGTCGGCCAGAACATCCCGCCCACAGTAGCGACAGCGATACTCGTCCCGTTCAAAGATGGCGATGCGTGTTCGGCGGCTCATTTCGCACCTCCTTGACAACGTGGGCGCAGAGTCAGCCAGAAACGGCACAGCAGGTGGCCTGCAACAGAATGCGCG
>JALCBR010000078.1 GCA_028066245.1 Pirellulales bacterium
TGGTAGTACTGCAAGTGCGAGAGTAGGTGTTGCCGGGTTATTTCAAAAAGCCTGCCGACCTTCGGGTCTGCAGGCTTTTTGCGTCAACATCATCAAGCCGTGATTCCTCAGAACGCAGTCCTGTCACACACAAAAGAACGACTGCAACGCGCAAGCATACAGCAGATCAGATGCCTTCCCTGATTGGCCATCTTCGTCCAACGGAACAGCAAGCTCTGCTTGATGATCTGAACTACTTGAATATGAGTGAGTTCCGCGGCTTCTGCGATCGCCATGACATTCCCTATACCATCTGGATCGAAACCGCTTCCGGAGAACACAAACGCACACGCGATACGGACCGCAAGGCGATCGTCTTGGATCGTATTCGGAATTACCTGAAAACCGGCAACATCGCACCGGCAACGTCTTTCGCTTACCGCATCGTTCGAGTTGGCGTTGATCCACCGGCAGTCTTTCAGCCTGGACACCGGCTCTACTACGGGTGGTACAATAAGAAGAATCAGGCGCTGATGGAATTCTTGAAGTCATTGACGGGCGATCAATTCCGCGACGGCGCCGTTGCCCGGCTGCTGATGCGAGATTTCTGGACGGCGGGCCACGCGCCCACGTTGCGGCAGTTCGCCACAGCCTGGCAAAAAGCTCAGCAGCAAGGCTTGGGAGAACACCCGGAATGTGCCTGGCTTACGGACCGCGCCCATAAAACGGCCGGCAAAGATTGGAAGGCCAAACGCGTTCAGATCGCCAGCCGCGTGTTGGCGATCTTGGACGAGATTCCCATCCCGCGCAAAGCGAACTGACAGGTGCCGTAATCGAGCAGCTTCCTGGCGCTCGGAAGTTCCTACGCTTATTTGTTTGTCCTGTTTTGCTTGACTTTCTTCTGTGATTGTCTTTGCCGCGTCTTGGTTGCCCTTTCTTTGGCGGCCACAGGTTTCTTCGGCGGCGTCGCGTTTCTCATCGTTGCGTAGGGAAGTGCCTTCCAGCCCTCGTTCGCGGAGCTTGCCGCGGCCAACCCTGCCCAGGAATAGATCCAGTCAGCTGAACGCAGCAGAGGCTGCACGGTCAGCGAATAAACACGATTGCGTCCCTGCTTTGTGACGTCCAGCACGCCTGCCGTTTCCAACACGCCAAGGTGCCTAGTGGTCGTTGGCCAGGAGCACTTGAAGCGGTCGGCAATTTCACCTGCGGTCATGCGCCCCTCGCGGGCATACAGCACAATCAAGATCTGCCGGCGCATGGGGTGGGCGAGTGCTTGAAACACCTCGTCCAGTACTTTGCTGGAGACAGGCCCGTCAGCTTTGGATTTCTTTGACATTCCAGAACTCCATGTCCTCACATAAAGCGCCCATTGGTTCCCAAAGCCGCATCACTCCCGGCGTTTCATGAGCGGTTTGTGCAGAATCGCCCTTACGCCATGAAAATGACTCAAAGTAAGCCACGTTGCCAGCCATGTCATCGGCTCGCCATAGTCGCGCCGGTTCGTCCGTTGTCAGGCCCAGGTCATGAATGGTTTGCCAATGCCGCCTGAGGATTTCCTCGAAAGCTGTGTCCTGCCCCGGCTTGACACGGTATCTGCACATGACGGGTACGGGTTGATCTTGGAT
This sequence comes from Pirellulales bacterium, assembly GCA_028066245.1. Lineage (GTDB taxonomy): Bacteria > Planctomycetota > Planctomycetia > Pirellulales > S012-138 > CALJLD01. The sequence goes on from JALCBR010000078.1 coordinate 1,605, forward strand.
ATTCATTGGCGTTTCTCGCTCTCAATTTGGGGTGTAGATTGACAGAGACAATATTTAGCATTATTGCTAATTAAATTCAAGGAGAAAACAGCTATGTCGGGAAAACATTCTCAATAGACCACAAGCACGAGTGAAAATTGTTTAATACGCTAAATTAATCTCTACGAATTAACTGGGCCGCACGCAATTCCTGCTGCAATCGGTGCTTTCGTGTTTGCAGTGATTCATGGCATGAACTGACACACGTGCCATTCGCGAATGCAGTCAGGATGGGCTGTCCTTGCTCGATCACGCTGCCGGCACGTGGGATGTCGGCAACGTCTTGATCGCGGCCGGCGCTGGCAAGCAGCTTTTCGCTGAATGTTCTTGTAATCCGCAACTCCTTGCACGCATACAAAACAAGCTTGCCAACGGTAAGTCGTTTTGAAGTCGGGGTGATTGATGTTGTATCTGTGCTTATCAGGTCGCCTCGCAATCTTGAGTCGGAACAGCAGGCGACGCAGTGCTCATGAACGACGGACGCGCAAGAGCAGCGTTCCAGGACTTCCGCTGATGCCGGGTAACGCGGGTTAACTTCAATCAACCAGGGAGAGTCTTCCGCTATAATGAAATCGAGACCGAACAATCCGCGCAACGCAAATCGGTCGACCAAAAAATCAGCAAGGCGTTTAAGTTCGCCCGTCACCTTTCCTGAGACACTGACAGGCCCGATGGATCCGCAATACTGAAACTCTCCGGGGGCACCGTGTGGCGTTCCAGAGAGTTGCCGCGTGATGCCGCACAACTTTGCTTTGCGGTCACCCGCCAGGAAGACGGCTCCGAAGGTGTCTCCCCACACTTCGCGCTGAAAAACGAACTCACTGGCGTGATCACGTGCTGGGCGACCACCGTTCTCGCGTTCCGTGTATGCGTGCGCTTCTTGTTGTGGAGCAATTCGACGAATACCCAGCCCTCCTGCTGATCGGCGAGGTTTCCGCAGCCAAGTTTCGTCGCAGTACGTAGGAGGGAGTTGGTTCCACGTTGCCGGCATTCGGAAACCCGCACCACTGAGTTCTTGCCAGAGCATCACAGGATCACGGATTTCTGAGATCCTCTCTGCTGAACAGCCGAGCAAGTTGTGATGCCGATTGACCAAAGTAATGATGTGGGGGTAGTTCTCCAATCCGCCGGTGTACATCCAGTCTCGCGGAGCAATGCTTTCCGCAAGACGTGGCACATCTTCCGGCCATTGATGGGCAATGTGCGATTCAGCTATTTCGCATAGGTCTGCATCACTAAACAGATCGATCGTCGTGACGTTGTAACCCGCAGCGACGGCTGACTGCGCTGCGGCTCGGGCGCTGGCACCCACAATGAGGAGTTCTCCGCGAGCATTTTCCCAGTGTCGTGGTCTACCTGAGCAGAGGGACAGATTCGGGGAAGCCGGATTGCGTTTGGGCATTCTTGCGGTTTAGTCAGGTTCGGGCGAGTTTGCCGGCTCTTTGTGTTGTATCGGTGGAATGGCTTGTGCCTTCTTCCAGACGCATCATAGCTGATAAGCCTGCCGGCCACTTGTCGAACATTGCGATTGTAGGGACAGCGCCAGATTTCGTTATTTGTCCGCCTTTTCCCAGACGAACGTGTATACAGTCAGTGCGTGCAAACGGAGAGACAGGCTGCACTGGCAGGCAAGCAGGTTCTCCTTTCAGGGCACGTTAGCGAACGATGCGAGCACAAAAGACAACAGCCTCGGTAACGGTCTGGGCGTCCTTAGCTGCTGGCGTGCTTTGCCTTCCCGCGTGCGGGGAGTCTGCTGACACTTCATCACAATCAACTGAGCCAGCACTGACCGAGTACGCACGAAACACGCCCCAGGGCTTGACCAACCGCAATGTGCCAACCCGGATTGAACCGGCGCAGCACTTCCATACAGCGGCGGAAGAATCCGCAGTTGACAGTCATGTTCAACCGGCAGACTTTTCCTGGCGGCAGTCTGGTCCGATCTTGCCGGCCAGCCCTGCTCAACGTTTGGATCCGGCAGAAGCCTGGAGTGAGCCGGCGCCGAACTTCTTGCCACAAACGGCTCGCGGCGCAGAGTCTCTCTATCCTCAGAAAACGCCGACAAGCCAGCCATCAGGTTTGCCGCTTGCTAAAACCACGGTGCCTGACAATCAACGCTTCTCTGTGCCTCCTTGGGGGCACGATGTGTCCTCCGCGGACCAGGTAGGGGAACCTCCTCCACCAGAAGCCTATTCACTTAGTGAACAAGGTCCGCCTGCGGCCAACCGCTCCGGCCAGCTAGGCGGAAGTTCAGTTCTCACGGAACCCCTCGCCGGACCAGTTATTCCCCAAGCCGGTTCCATTTCACAAATCAGTCCCACGGAACTTCCCTGGCGAAATGCGCCTTGGGAGGCCGGTCGCAGCACAACGCAGCCACCAAGCCGAGCGGCAGCTCCGGTGCTGCCTCCTGCCGTTTCACGTCGAGCCGAGGAGTTGACGCGGCAAGCCTTGGATTTGGCAGGACGTGGCGCGACGTATTCCGCCCGTGAAGAGTTGATCCGAGTTCTAGAAGTCGTCGCAGAATCCTTGGATGCAGCGGAACAATCGACCAGACATCGGCGCGCGCTGGGCGCCGCGTTCCGGGCGCTTGACGAGGCCATCGATTTTTCTCCCCGCGGCAGCACACTGCTCACGGAAATCGATATCAAGACGGTCTCAAGCGGGCATATGACGCCGGTCCTGGATGATCCTGGCATTGATCTGCAACAGATTTCAGCCGTTGAGTGTAGTCGAGCCTATTACACATTTGCTCAGCAGCAACTGACCTTCGCTTGCGATGGCCAGCAACCCGCTTCGCTGGCTTTGTACGGTCTCGGCAAACTCAATTCAGTTTTGGCTGAGTCTGGCAACAGCCGCGTTGAGAACACGGCAACCCGCGCGATTGTCTTCCATCAGGCGGCGCTAGCAGTAGATAGTGGCAACTGGCGGGCGGCCAATGAGTTGGCTGTGCAGTTCGCCCGTAGTTCCCGCTATGAAGAAGCCCGCGACTGGTTGCAGCATGCCACGCGACTTTCGGATAGTCAGGAGCTGTGGGCCAACCTGGCGGTCGTTCATCGTTATCTGGGGCAAAATAAACTTGCCCGCCAGGCATCCGCTCAATCCGAGCGGCTCGCCAATCGGATCAATGCTCAGCCTGTAGGGCCGGTCAATGTGCAATGGGTCGCTCCCCAGGCGTTTTCCGGAGCGCGACCCAATCAATAGTTGAGCGGCGAATTGAATACGCCGTGCGGTGTGTCGCGAACGACCTCATTCAAAGTCGATGCAAGGAAGCGGATAACGATGACAGACAACCGCGAAGTGTGCCAAGCTCCACCAAGTGCGGCCATGAGCAAGGGCCGCGTCCTGGTGTTGTGGGTCAGCGTGGCGGCTACGCTTTGTGTCGCGGCCTTTGCTTGGAATGCGCATGGTCAAGGCCAGGTCGAAGCGCCGAATACACGCCGCTTTTTGGAGCAATACGCTGCGGCGCAGAATTCCACAGGCGTTGCCCCTCCAAGTATGTCGTTTGAAGCTGTCGGCGGAGAGAGCAAGACAGAATACGGTCAGACGGACGAGTGGGTAAAAAAAAACAGCGAGAACTCAACTCAACAGCCGGCTCATCGCGTTGCTGAACACCGCCAAGACCAGTTTGTTCAAGGGCCGTCCTTTGGTCCGATTGGTGCAAGCCCACAGCAAGGTGAATATTCCGTTCTTGTTGATGGCCCGCAAATCCCGGCCGATCAACACTCTGGCGCATCCTCGGTTCCAACTCAGCCCCCACCCGCTGGCCAACTTCAATTTGCACCGCCCGAATTTCCGGTTGTTCCGTCGCCTGTTGGAGGGTTTGGACAAGCAGGCAGCGAGTTTGCTTCTCAGGGCAGAAACGCACTCGGTTTGCCGCCAAATCAGCAGCCGGCCCTTCCGCTTTCGCCAGCCCATCAAAACGCGTACGCGCAGCCGGCTCAACAACAACCCAAACCAGGATTTGTCCCTAGCCAGCAGGGGACAACTCCCGGCGTTCCGTCAACGCGTGTCTGGCCAAACGTTGCTCCAACACCACGTCCCCAGTATGCACTGCATCCGGACCAGCAAGGCGGTTTCAGGCCGCCCTTTGCCAACGCGGGGCACGGCCTGACGACGCCATATGGACAAGGCGCCTATGTAAACCCCGGTCGGACCGAGCACGTGGCCGACTATCGCCTGCGCGTTGATGACGTGCTGGACTGTGTTTATCGAATGACGCGTGATGAATCTTCCAAACCATATGAGCTCAACGTGGGCGACAAAATTCGGGTTGAGTCACTGAGTGAACCGAAGATCACGCGCGAACTGATCATCCAACCGGATGGTACCGTTTCACTGTTGTTACTGGGACAGGTCCGCGCGACACGGCAAACGGTTGAGCAGTTTCGTCGCCGCCTGGTCGAGTTGTATCGGGAGTTCTACCGGCAGCCAGATATCACGATCACGCCGCTTCTGGTCAACACCAAACTGCTGGACGTAATCAACACGGTTGATAGCCGTGCCGGAGCTGGCGGACAGGTGCGGCAAGCCAAAGTGGCTCCCGATGGCACGATCAGCCTGCCAGCGGTTGGTAAGATCCCCGTGCAAGGGATGACGTTGGATGAAGTCAAACGCGAGATTGACGCTCGCTATGCGAACGAAGTGGAAGGCGTCGAGGTCACGCCGATCTTGACTGAGCGAGCCAAGCGGTTTGTGTACGTCGTGGGAGAAGCAAGACAACCTGGGCGATACGAATTGCTGGGACCGACGAACGTCATGCAGGCGATCAGTCTCGCCGGCGGCTGGAACGTGGGTGCCAACTTACGCCAAGTGATCATCCTCCGTCGTGGTCCAGACTGGCGCGTACAAGCGACCATGCTGGATGTCTGGGATGCTCTGTACGGTAACCGGACCTGCCCGATTGACGACATCTGGTTGTCCGATTCCGACGTGGTGATCATCCCTAAAATGAAAATTTTGGTTGCGGATGATTTCATTGAGCTGATCTTTACGCGCGGAATTTACGGCGTCTTTCCGTTCCAGGGTGTCAGCATGAATTTCTCAAAGCTAAGTACGTTATAGACCACTGTCATCATCTCGATCAGTTCGTTCTCGGTGCGAGAGCGGCCTCCCCCCAACGACTAGTTACTTCGATAAACCACTGCCTCTGGCGGTGAGGATTGACAAAGCTCTGCCGTCGTTTCGAGCGTGAGATGAGAAGATTAACGCAACACACGGCCCCTTCCCAGGCTGTTGGCTCTACCGGCAGTCACTGATTTGGCAGATGTGCCCGGAAATCCCCTATAGTGGTTGGTAGCTCGCGGGTTTGGTCGGAAACACTCGCCATTTGCCCGGTGATAATTTCGCCCGTATGTGTAAGAGCGTTGCGCGGGGCATCCCATCAGGGATGACTTGACAGCGTCCGCTCAGGCGAGCGGAACAGCAATCGGGTAGATGCCTAGGCAACCAGGCGCTTCTTTCCTTGACGATCTCTATGCGCCACGTGAGACTGGAAAAGAACTCCCCGTTTTCTGTGATCAACGCGCAATGACCATTCGTTTTCGTTGTTCCGCTGGACACAAATTGGCCGTCCCGGACGACTACGCCGGACGCAAGGTCCGTTGCCCCACTTGCAACGTCAAGCTGCGGGTCCCAGCGCTCGGCGAAAAGTCTGCCGAAGTGCTTTGTGGTGCAGATGAAAAACCTGCGCCACAAAGTAAAGGTAACCAATCCGCCCCCACCGAGGGGCACACGCGCCGCAAACCCGCCTTGCCATTTCCCGAGGCGGCGATTGGTTCCGTTGCCGGAATTCAACAATTGAGTTCCATCGCAAGCTTACCTTTTCCGGAGGCCGGAATCAGCGGCCCGAATCCATCTGCGGCTGCACTCGGTCCAGTTTCCTTCAATCAAGAGGCCGCCGAGTACCAACCCGATGCCGGCCGTGTGCAATCGGCTTACCTACTTTCGGCTGCCATGGTGGGAATCTCACTGTTGGCTGCGGCGCCCGCCTTGCCATACATCAACATCTTTCAGGCACCTCCGTGGGCTATCTGCGTCTTGGCAGGGTTCGTCATCCACGCGCTCTATGTCATTTGGACCGTGTGGCTGCCGGATTGGAGCACCGTTTGGCTAGGCGGATTTCTGTTCATGGCCACATGTGTTAGCTACATTGGCGGCGCGGCCATCGCGGCGATGCCCTTCGCCTGGTTTGGCCTGCTGGAAAGTCGCGGGATGGCCGTGACCTGGTCTCTCGTCGCCGCCGTGCTATTCGGAGCGATCGCCGTAGGGAGTTTCCGCTTCGGTGAAAGCTGGCGGCGGGAATTTGAATCCTTTACGCCGCAAACAAGCACCGGTTGAGCCATTCGTTCTCCGGCAAGATCACTTCGCTCGGGAATTTCTTCCACACAGCTTGGATGATGATCTGCGTCATCCATCAAGACCGCAGTCGACTCGCCCGTCAAACATCTTCCTCCAAACTGGAGCTTTAACATGAATCTCGGCGCGTTCTCTGTCAGCTTGGCCGTCAAGGATATCAAAGCTTCAAAGGCGTTCTACGAAAAGCTGGGGTTCGCCGAGTTTCATGGTAACATCGACCAGAACTGGTTGATTATGAAAAACGGACCGCACGTGATTGGCCTGTTCCAAGGCATGTTCGATAAGAATACGTTGACGTTTAACCCCGGCTGGGATGGCAGCGCTCAGCCACTCAAAGAATTTACGGACATCCGCGAGATTCAGCGCCACCTCAAAGAGCACGGCTTGGATTTAGCCATGGAAGCGGATGAAAGCACAACCGGTCCAGCAAGCTTGATGCTCATGGACCCAGACGGCAATCCGATCTTGTTGGATCAGCATGTGTAGGGCATCAACGTTACTGACCGGAAACACAACGCGGACCAGGGGGCAAGTGAGAGCACACCTCGCCTGTCAAATGTCGGCAAAGATGCTCGCCAATTCAATACGGCCGAATGATATACTCCGGCTGGCCTGACGTTTCCAGCCAGGAAACTTCCATCAAATTGACGATCTGGCGCGCCGTACGCTCAATGACTTGCTGCTGACTGGTGGCGATGGACTGTCCAAACTCAGGCACCAGTTGCACTGATTGTTCAATCTCGACGAGTTCGGACGGCACAGAAACGGCTTGCTGCTGGGAAAGGAGCGCACCGGTTCGATCGATCCAACGAACCTCCACAGTCATGGCGACTTCCAGTTCGCGCGGCTCGCTAAACGGATTTTGAAAACGCGGCCGCTTTTCCTCTAACAGGATTGTGCCTGTGAGTATGCTGTCCGCGTTGGGAGAAGCGACGACTTTGTACGGCGTACGGTTCTCGATCTCCTTGATGACCGCTTCCGTCAGCCGTTCCCCCAGTCCGCGCCGATAGCTCGTGGACTCAAACACTGGCACATGCACCGTTGAAATATCCGGGCGGTAGGGACCGCCGACCTGGTAACGGGCACAACCGCCGGCAAGGAGTGCTAACCAGGCGAGGGCAACGGAAAACACCACGCAAGGGAACACTGCGCGCTGTCTTGGCCGTAAAGCGTTGCGAGTTTTCTGTTCGATCTTCAACTCACTGGGTCCGTCCGTGTGGCTCCTTTTAACGCTACCGATCTCCACGTGCCCTTGGCAACTACCTCAACACTCGGATATGCAGCGATCGCCGGATCGGCTAGCGCAAGACCGCATCCGGCTGTTCGATGGGTTTTGGTCCTTGCTCCCCGCGCTCCGGGAACAGGCTTGTCAGCCAAACAAATCGCTCCGGCGGCGTTGCCGGCATCCCGCTCGAATCCGCCAGGCGCGATTGTGAAAGCGCCGCATATTGCGTTCCGGGAAAATCCTCCACAGCGTTGCGATAGTACATCTGCGCCGCGGCATTCTCTCCCTTGCGACGGTAGAACTCACCCATCGCCCACTCACGCTCGGCCTTGTTGGAGCGCACCAGTTCACGTGCTTCTTTGACGAGTTGGGAGCTTTCACCCAATTGATCGCTGAACTGGTTCAGCAGCGTTTCAATCAAGATCTCGGCTTCGTCCAAGGGCGTTCGGTCATATCCAGCGCCGTCATAGCGCTCCAGCTTGGTGCGGAATCCCAACATATAGGCGGGAACCAAATATTGGCTGTTGGGAAAGTCCTGCCGGATCTGCGTGTAGTAAAGATCCGCATCCTCCCAGTTCTCTTTGAGGAAGTGCAAATTGGCCAATTGCATGACCGCGTCATCAGCGAGAGGTCCGGTTGGATCAGCCAGCCAGACGTTTTCTAACGTCTTAATGGCACGACCGCCGGTATCCCAAACCGGCCGAGATTTATCCAGGATGTTCGGATTGAGGGCAAAACGCTCGTCCTCTTTCTGCAGCCGGTCCCAGTATTGGGCAATCGAGAACATCCGTCGCGTGACCGTATCCAGATGTCGGGTGTTGTCATACTTCTTGAGCAATTCCCCGTACGCGTCTTCCGCTTTGGGATAGCGGTCAGCAAAGAAGTAGCATTCGGCCATCATGAACCAGGCGTCTTCTTCAATCAGTGAATCCGGAAAGCTGGCCGCGGCCTTGCCATACAAGTCGGCTGCCCCGTCATAGTCTTTCTGACGAAAGAGCGCATCAGCTTCCGTGTACTGCTGACGTGCGGTCTCCTCGTTCGGTCCGCCTGTGAAGGTGTACTTGATGCGTTTCCAGATAGCGTCAACCGGCGATGGAGCTAGATCATCAGTATCTCTCGGCCGGAGGCGATTAATGCCGGACGCTCCCGCTCGCCCCGTATAGCCGCCCTGCCCAGAACCTAAGCCTCCTCCAGCTGCTGCTGATCCCGCTCCCCCAGCCCCGGTTCCCCCTTGGCCAAATCCATTCTGACCAAACCCACTGGGGCCCTGACTCCTGTAGGTATAGCCTTCTGGCGGCTGGGGCGTGTTATTTATCTGCCCAAGGCCAAAGGGATCAGCCATTCCACCAGGGCTGGCACAGCCAACCGCCAAGGCGGTTGCGGCGAAGATGGCCAAAGCGAAGAAAGGATGGAATGAGCGAGGAGGTTGGAAACTGGCGTCCATGCCGATGGTCCTATTGTTGCTTAGCTTGAAATCATCAGCGTTGGCGCCGATGTTCCATGTCGCCTGATTTTTTTGAGTTGGTCGTTGTGTGTTCCGCGCACTTGACGTGGGGTTGTCAGTGTCCGGTTCGTCTCAATGTCACTTGCCCAAACTGGCTTGCGTCCGCGGCATGAACCCCAACAAGTGATTCACATACTGACTGACAACGGGCCGCAATTCGCCTAGACCGTCCGTTGGTAATCGCCGCAATCCATCCACATCCAGTTTCCTCTGCCGCGCATCTGATGCTTCTTTTTCTGTCGTTGTCTGGTCATCATCCCAAAGGAGGGGCAGTTGACTCATGATCTGCCAGGCGGCATTGCTGAGCGAAATCACGTTGCGTTTGCCGGGACGGCAGCTCACACACAGGACGCCGCCCTCCAGACAACTGAAGGAAACGCGGCTCTGCGGCTGCACGACCGCTCCACAATGCACACACTCTTTCAACGCCGGGAAATACCCTAAAAGCCGGAGCGCCGCCAGTTCAAATTGGAGCAGCAATGCCCCCAACGGCGTTTGCGGCCGCAGTTCCGCCAGCGTTGCTATCGTCAGGTCATAAAGCTGTGGATGCGGATCATAGCAATCCGTCCAAGCGTCCAGCAGCTCGGCGATATGATACCCTGCCTGCAATGCCGGCAAGCCGCGCTCAAAAGGGCGAAATCGCTCAATCAATTTGGCTTCCGACAGCACGTCAAGTGCGTCGGAGGACTTCCTCAGAAAGATGATCCGGCAGCGAGAGAGAACGTCCAGCGAAGATTCAAATGGCCCCTTTGGCCGGCGTCCCCCCCTTGCCACTCCGCGAATCTTACCGAACTCGCGGGAAAACAGTGTCACCACCAAGCTGGATTCACTCCAGTCCACAGTCCGGAGCACCAGCGCGGTGGCAGGTTCCAAGGGCATTCAACAACTGCTCGGCGCGTTAAAGAAGTCGCCAGTGGCGAGGCAGCGACAGATCAAAAAAACAGCCAGGCGCAAGAAGACACGCACGGCGTACCAGAGGAGAGTTGCCTACCGTTCACGGAATGTGATACGTCCCTTGGTCAGATCATAGGGGGAGAGTTCAACGCGAACGCGGTCACCCGGCACGATACGGATGAAATTTTTTCGCATCTTGCCGGCAACATGAGCAAGCACTTCGTGGCCACCGTCAATGTTTACGCGAAACCGCGTGTTGGCTAACGCCTGGGTAACGACACCTTCGACTTCGAGCGCTTCTTCTTTCTTGGCCATGAAATTCCTATTTGAGGGATAAACGTCCTTAGGAACGCTCCGGACTGACTTAGGCCATTCTAGCATCGCCACCGTTGAGGTCCAGTTTTGATGGAATTGGCAGCCAGCGTGACAACAGGCTGGCTGCCAACCGGCTAGGTGGATTCCAAGGAAGGGTTTGCCAATCGCCTCACGGAGTGTCGCGGGGGCAAGCCATGTGAGATTCACTCGCGCATTGGCTCGGGCAACTCGTGTCTTCATCGAGAAACTACGAGCGAATTTGCATCTCGATGCCTAACTGGCTGAGATTACATAACGCGCAATTTTTATGGATTGCCCTGCATAAATGTGGACTTTGCCGCGCACTAGGTTATCGTAGCGATCACGATTTGAACTCAATCCCTTTGAAGTGCTCAACGCCGGATATCTACTGCATAGCTCTGTTTGCGCTAACGCAACTCAACGATCGTTCTAGCAGGAACACGAATCAAGATGGCAAACAAATTTTCCAATCAAAATATCATGCAAAAGAAACAGCAATCTGCCTTGGCCTTGGCGCTCGTCATGATTCTGGGCGTGTTGCCCGAGCGGACTTTGGGGCAGGAAGTGACGCTGATTACCGGCGTGCGGGCGATTTCCCCCATGTCTTCCGCGATGCCACAGTTCGTTCTCGTGTTGATCCAAACTGGCTGAAGTCGGGCAAAGCGTTTTGGTATCGCGTTCGCATCGGCAAAGGTGAATACGAATTTGTTCTGGTCGATGCAGCACAAGGAACTCGGTCAATCGCGTTTGACCATGGCAAACTCGCGAGCCAACTCGCCGAACAAGCTCAACGGGACGTTGGCCCAGCCTCGCTTCCCTTCGAGACAATTTCTTACGACACAGAACAACGCATCCTCTTTGAAGCCTTCGAAAAAGTTTGGCGCTTCGATCCAGCAACCAGTCAGTTGGAAACAGATCCCAAGCTGAAAATCCCATACGAAACGACCGCCATTCGCTTGGCCAGGGCGCGGCCATCACGAGATCGGGGCGGTGAAACTGTCATCACCATTCGCAACCAAACAGACGTTGACGTTCAGATGATCTGGATCAACGACGAAGGTGGCGAACAAGCCTATGAAAATTGGAGCCAGGTCAACGAATCGAGCAGCCTACCTACATTGGCCATGTTTGGCTTGCCAAAGCCGGTTCAAAAGTGCTGGGAATATTTGAAGCGACAGCTCAAGGCACAATTGTCATTAACGACAAAGATCAAGATGATGAAAAACAACAGGAAACGAATGACGAAGATGACCGCCCACGCAGAAGAAACCGCAACTTACGCGACCGGACGTCACCCGATGGGAAATGGACGGTCTCGATTCGGAACAACAACGTCTTTGCGACCAATGTGGAAACAGGTGAGAGGACGAAGATAAGTCAGTCAGGCTCGAGCGAGGACAGTTTTCGAAGCAGCTTCTGGTGGTCACCTGACTCGAAGCGGCTTGTCGTGACTCAGGAAATACCCGGTGAAGGTCATGACATTCACTTCATAGAATCGTCACCTCGTGGGCAGCTTCAGCCCAAACTTCATCGTATGCACTACTACAAACCAGGCGACAAGATTCCGGTTCCCCGTCCCCGGCTGTTTGACCTGGAAAAACTCGAACAAATTGAAGTCTCCGACACGTTGTTTGAAAACGCGTGGAGCATCTCCGAACTGCGATGGGCGGATGATTCCAGCCGTTTCACTTTTCTCTACAACCAGCGAGGCCATCGTGTCCTCAGGATCGTTGGCGTAGATCGGGACGGTCATGTTCAAGCAATCGTCAACGAAGAACCGGAGACGTTCATTGACTACAGCGGCAAGAAGTTCTCGCACTACCTGGACGAGGCGAGCGAGATTATTTGGATGTCAGAGCGCGACGGTTGGAATCATCTCTACTTGTACGATGCGCAAAACGGAGAAGTCAAAAACCAGATCACCACAGGCGAATGGGTTGTTCGAGGAGTGGATTGGGTTGATCCGGAAAAACGACAGGTTTGGTTTCGCGCTGGAGGAATCCGCCCGGAGCAGGATCCGTACTACATTCACTATTGCCGGGTCAACTTTGACGGAAGCGGTTTAACAATCCTGACTGAAGGCAACGGAACCCACCGGATAACCTATTCGCCAGACCGTGAGTTCTTTGTTGACACTTTTTCGCGAGTCAATTTGCCGCCTGTCAACGAGTTGCGTCGAACCAAAGATGGAACTTTAGTCTGTGAACTCGAACGAGCTGAAGTGCCAGCTGCATGGCCAGTTCCTGAACCATTCCAAGCCAAGGGACGCGATGGAAAGACCGACATCTATGGCGTGATCTACCGGCCAAGTAATTTTGACCCGAACAAGACCTATCCCGTTGTCGAACATATCTACGCAGGTCCACATAGTGCCCACGTTCCCAAACAATTCAACATTTCGGTGAGAGCTCAATGGATGGCGGAGTTGGGCTTCATCGTGGTCCGAATGGATGGAATGGGCACCAATCATCGCTCCAAAGCGTTCCATGACGTCTGCTGGAAGAACCTGATGGATGGCGGTTTTCCAGATCGGATTGAATGGATGAAAGCCGCGGCAGCGAAGTACCCTCAGATGGACTTGAGCCGCGTCGGCATCTACGGAGGTTCCGCCGGAGGGCAGAACGCGCTTGCAGCTCTCCTGAAACACGGTGATTTTTACCACGTCGCGGTTGCCGATTGCGGCTGCCATGACAACCGCATGGACAAGATCTGGTGGAACGAGCTATGGATGAGTTGGCCCATCGGCCCTCACTATGCCGAGAACTCAAACGTGACGCACGCGCACAAGCTCAAAGGCAAGTTAATGCTGATGCTGGGTGAGATGGATCGCAACGTCGATCCAGCTTCCACAATGCAGGTCGTTGATGCCTTGGTAAAGGCCGACAAGGATTTTGATTTAGTCATCATGCCAGGCGGCGGTCACATGATCGAGTTCACCGCTTATGGCGCTCGCCGACGCCAGGACTTCCTGGTGCGAAACTTGTTGGACGTCGAACCTCGCCACAAGGAGCAAGAACCCGAGAAGTAACTCTCCTGGGGTCGTCTGTCGCCAGTTGCCGTTGGATTGGTTTGCGACGTTTACCGAAACCTGTCTCCGCCGTCCTGTTCCAAACGGAGAGCGTCCATCGCCATCCGGTGTTCAATGGGTGGAACACGCTGAGTCAGTTGTTGAGCGTCAATATTCTTGTCAAACCAAGCTTTGGAACTGGTGACCGCTCGATCCCACATACCTTCCACCGGCGGCAACTCATCGACGAACCGTTCGTTGACGATTCCCGTCAGTCGGGCAACCGCCAGATCACAATAGCGAAAGCTCCGTGTGTCCGGCCACGCCAAAGGTCGCTCATCATTCAGCAACACCCGCACGTAAGCCAGCCGATTGGGTGTGTATCGGTCCGCGATACCACGGACGATTGACTCGTAGATTTGCGAGTCCGTACTTCCCATAGTCGTTTGGTGATTGGTGAGCAATTCAAACAAAATATGCTGATCTTCGTGGCTGCCGAAATCCGCCACAATCGCGGCGGCAGCAGAAAGATTAGCTGACAAGGCGCTGGAACGTTGCGGGTGGGCGATCAATTCACCCGCCGCCACGGCGATCCGTTTTTGTACCACCGCCGGCAAAGTGCTGATCATCCGCCGGGCCACAGTCAAACCAAAGGGCGACTTCGCTTCCACACCTTGCACAACATACTTCGCCACAAGCTCACGATCCTCGTGCCGCAACAGGAATTGCATGAGCGATTCGTAATCTTGGCTTTGTGGAACGATGGCTGCAAACTGCTCGCGCACCACGGGCCAATCATCCGCGCTTGGTCGCGGTCGCGGGGTGTATGTCAGCAAATTAACAAGCTGTACAGGGATTGGTTCACCGAAGTCAAAAGAGTGAATCTCTTTCAAAACCCGATCGACCGGCCAGCGATCGTACTCTAACCGGTAGAGTGCTGAGAGCGTTCCGGTGCGATGTCGCCCGGCAACGCAGTGCACAGCCACGGGCAAGTTTTCCGCGTTGTCAAAGAGTTCAAAGAACTCTTCAAATTGCTTTGGTGGCAGCCAAGGCCAGTACGCTTCGCCCCCCATAGGCCAGTGGAGATATGTCGCCTTGAGGTCGCTGACCACTTCAGATTCACGGCGACCGCTCGGCTCACCACCGTCAAATGCGCCAATGTGGATGAGATCATTCTCTTGTCGAAGAGAGAGGATCGTCTTGACTCCGTGGTAACGAACCAAGTGCTTAAGGCCAAACTCGGTCGGCTGGCCACTGCGGATGAGAACGCCTTCGCGGACGATCGCGAAACGTTTGAGATTGGCTCTCCAAAAGGCGAGATACGCGCTGAGCGATATCGCGCCAATCAACACAATGGAAAGCGCCAGTCGGGCAGGCTTGCACATTCGCTTTCGCGGTTGCTGCTCTCCGGGGATTGCTTCAGACTCGGGTAAACTTGCTGGTTGTTTTGTCATCGAATCGATCTGAGCGAAGACTGGCGTCGATACCGTAAGCCTATGTCCAGGTTTCTAATCCTCGATGACCTTGACCGTCAACGGCAGCATGACCGGTCGGACGGTCAGCAACATACCAACCACCACCGCAGCGCTTTCCGGAAGTCCACCTGCCAACTAGACTGCAAGCCTTGCTGCCATCGATGCCTGGTTCGTCCATGAACCCTGCTAGCAGGCAACCGTGGCCGATTCCCAGGAAGCTTGCTGAGAAAACACGGCTCGATTCGCCTTGAAGATTCGCTAGCAAATATGTGGTGACCTGTGTCCAAGCTTAAGCACCTGAAAGCCTGTTGCTCTTACTTTGACGATAGACATGCCAAACGAATCCCTTGTGTTTGACGTTAGCGAAGCGAACTTCCAAGAGGAGGTCGTTGATCGCAGCCACGAAACACCGGTCGTGATCGATTTCTGGGCGCCTTGGTGTGGCCCTTGCAGGGCTTTGGGTCCCTTCTTGGAATCGGCGGCGCAAAAGTCTGCCGGGAAATTCGTCTTGGCCAAAGTCAACGTCGATGAGAACCAAAAGCTCGCTGTGCAGTTTAGTGTGCAGGGAATTCCCGCCGTCTTCGCCATGCGCGATGGCAAGATTGTCGACTCGTTCACCGGAGTGCTGCCGGAACAAAAATTAACCGAATGGCTCGCCAAGCTACAGCCTAGCGAGGTGGAGCAGCTTGTTGCCGAAGCAAAAAAGCTGCTGGTCGCAGACCCGGCATCAGCCGAAGAAAAACTTCGCCAGGCCCTGGCCAATGATCCAGCCGCTCATCAAGCCAAACTGACGCTGGCACAACTAATGTTCAGCACGGGAAACGTCGCCGCGGCGAAGGAGTTGCTTGACGAGTTGGAAGCACGCGGATTTATGGAGCCGGATGCCGAAACACTTCGAGCCGAGATCGAGCTGACTGAAAGGGCCGAAATGGCCGGCGACATTGAACAACTCCGTGCGACTGTGGAGAGTTCGCCCGATGATGAAACCAAGAAAGTAGAATTGGCCTACGCCCTGTTCGCGGCCGGCGATCATGAAGACGCGCTGAAAACGGCGTTGGCAATCGTCGAGCGTGACCGCCAAGGCAGCGGCGAACAAGCTAAAGAAGCCATGGTGACCATGTTCCGCGTGCTGGGTGAACAGAACGATCTTACTTCAACCTACCGACGGCAGTTGTCGATGGCGCTCTACTAAGACGGTCAACGGCGATACTGGTCTTGTCTTGCCCCTATACCGGCTGGTGTTTGGCAGCAAGCAACACTTTATTCCACGCCGAGATTTCGTTTGATGAAATCGACGGTCAGTTTGCGGTAGTGGTTGCCGCGGAGACCGTGACGGTTAGTGGGATAGATCATCAGTTCAAACTGCTTGTTCGCCCGTTGCAAAGCTTGGATGAACTGCATACTGTTTTGCATGTGCACGTTGTCGTCGATGGCGCCGTGCAGCAACAGCAGCCGCCCATGAAGGTTGGCCGCAGCATCTACCACTGACGTCTTCTTGTACCCCTCAGGATTGGCCTGCGGTGTGTCCATGTAACGCTCTGTGTAGAACGAATCGTAGTTGTGCCAATCGGTGACAGGCGCGCCGGAAATGCCGGCACAGAACAAATCCGTTTTGGTCATGCAGAAAGCCGTCATGAATCCGCCATAGCTATGGCCAGCCATGCCGATGCGATCGCCATCCACAAACGAGTGTTCTTTCAGCCAGCCGATGGCATCTTTGATGTCTTCCAGTTCTTGAATGCCAAGCTGTTTGTAGGCCGTCCAGGTGCTTTGAGCCCCCCGGCTGCTGGCCGAGCGGGGATCACAACGAAAAACCAAAATGCCCATCTGAGCGAGCATCTGGTCGTAAGAGGCGGCGCGGCCCCAACTGTCATTGATCGTCGGCGCATGCGGACCGCCATAGGTCATGAACCACACCGGGTATTTCTTGTTTGGATCAAAATTGACCGGCTTCACCCACTTGGCTTCCAACGGAAACCCATCACGGGTCTCAATTTGGAACTGCTCGGTTTCGCAAAAGACGTAGTCATCCAACGTGTCGACCGGATTGTCATCCAGGACGCGGACGAGCTCGCCATCGGTCGAACGAAGATTGACTTTGGGCGTTTGCGTCAGGCTGCTGTACGTATCGACAAAGTAATTCCCCTTAGGACTGACGCTGACGCGATGCGTGCCACCTTCGGGCGTCAGCCGCTGGAGCGTTGCGCCGTCAAAACTGACACGATACAAGTTGCTGGCGATATGCGAATCCTTGGTACCGTTGAAATAAATGAAGTCATTGGGTTGGTCTACCATGGCCAGCGAGGTCACCTCCCAAGGTCCATCCGTGATCTGGCGAATCAATTGGCCATCAGGACTGTAGTGATAGATGTGCTTCCACCCAGTGCGTTCGGAGAGCCAGAGGAACGAGCTATCGCCTAAAAAGACCGGGTCAAGCGTGTTATCCACCCAGGCTCCGTTCTCATCGCGGAAGAGCTTTCGCACGGCACCAGATTGCGGATCAACCAGCAAAAAGTCCAGCCACTTCTGAGCGCGGTCCTGGACGTAACAATAGGCCGTGCTCCCATCGGGGTAGAATCCGTAATGCGAAATAATCATGTTGTCCGCTGAGTACGAACTGAGATCGGCCCAGGTGATCTCTCCTGTCTCCAACGAAACAACGCCCAACTTAACGGTTGGATTGGTCGCGCCGGCTTTGGGATAGCGAGCGACTTCCACCCTGGGCGGCCGCCGCGCGTTATTGATCACGGTAAACTCGCTCACATCCGTGTCATCAAACTGCATTACGGCGATGTGTTTGCTATCCGGACTCCAACGATAGCCCTGCCGGTTCCGACCATAGATCTCTTCAAAGTAAACCCAATCCGCAATGGCGTTGCGAATCAGATCAGTCCCACCGCTGGTAAGAGCGCGCTCCGTTTGCGTCTCCACAGCCACAGCGTATAAGTCATACCCGCGAACAAATGCCACAGTGCGTCCGTCTGGGCTGAATTGCGCCAGCTGGGCAGGCTCTTCATTATCCGTCAACTGCACGGCTTTCGTTCCATCAAGCCGGGCGTAATACAAATTACCGCTATGCGTGAACAACGCCGCGTCAAACTGCGGCGTCATCTGTAAGCGAGGCAAGTTGGCAAGTCGCTTGGCTGTCTCTCCGTCCAGACTGGGCAACTGTGCCAGCACATCGGCCAGCGGTCCACGGTTGAGCCACTCCTCGGAATCGCCGGTTTCCGCATCCACCTTGGAAAGCACACCATTGACCATCTGCAGGTAGTGGTTGCCGTCCTCGCTCCAACCGACGGTCGACAGCGGTGAACCGTTGAAATTGGGTGGGTTGGGCCCGTAAATCAAGTCAAACGTAATTGGTTTCTTGGTGTCATCCGTATCCTGCGTCAAAGCCGCAGTGTGCAGCCGGACATCACTCATCAACCGTGACACCGGGAACTGAGCACCCGGTTCCAAGCCTTGGTCAAAGAAGTTCCAAGTAGTTAACCCATCTTCGGATTCTGGCTCCAGGAGATTAACGCACAAGGATCCCAGTGGCTGCCCCGTACGGACAACAATCGTTCCCGCAGGCACAATGACTTGCTTGTTTTCCGGCGTGGCTTCCACGGTGACCATCTCATGCCCCTGGAAAGGGCGCCTGGCACGCTGGACTTCATCCACGCGATAAACTTCAACTTCCAACTGTCGATCTTCGCGAAGGACCTCGATTTGCACGCCGTGATGTTGCAATTTCTCTACGGCGCTTTCGTAGCTGGCGGGGAACAAATACGCAACGGGTCGAGTGACTGCGAGCATCGGCTCGCTGATTCCATAGAAGTCCAACTCGTAGTCGGCGTGTTCCTCCGTCCGTTGAGGGCGACGGCGCCCACCACCAGTTCGCTCGACGTACCCTTTGACAACCGTCTTCTCCGGCACCTTGGCCGATTGGATGCGAATGGCGACGGTATCGTCATCATCGCCTGAGGTTTTACCGGCGGCGATGGTCGCCTTGCGAGCCTCCTGCAGCAACGAGAGGATTTTCTGCTTGTCGTCAACAAACGTTTGTACGCACTGCGTCACGAATTCCTTGGTACACAAAACGCGATCTTTGTACGGAGCGTACGAATAGGCTTCCGTCAACACTCCCAATCGATTGCGCAAGCCCACATACGGTGTGTCGTAGCGCGGTTGAGATGGGTACATATCCCATCGCGAATGATTGCGGTCAAAGTTGCCGTAGAAAAACGTATCGTATCCAGAAGCATCACGTGTTCGTTTGGAAACGTCCGGCAGAAACTCGTAACGCATGAAGTTGACCAGATTGGTGTCACCGCCGGGATGGCGATTGCCATCAAAGGTCAGCGTGTAGCGATGATGTGAACCGTTCGTGGTGTGCGTGTCGATGCACATCGCCGGATCCCATTCAGTCATCAGCTTAACCAGCCCGCGAGCTTCCGGGCTTTCCAGCTTGATATGGTCCCGATTGAGATCATACCCTTGCGCATTAGGACGCTGTCCCATCCCCTCTTCCGGACCTTGTTGCCCAGGGCGGTTTCCCTTGTCAACCCGCTCGTTACCGTCTGCGTTGTAGATAGGAGCGATCACCAGGATCACGTCCTTGAGCCAGGCATGATTCTCCGCCAGAGCGACATCGCGGGCCAACATCAACAGCGCCTCTTTGCCACAAACTTCACCGGCGTGGATGTTGCCCTGGGCATAGATGACCGGCTTTCCACTTCGGTGTGCTTCCGCCGCGCTGGCTACCGGAGGATCCGCCAGGATCAGCAACGGCAGATCACGGCCTTCAATCGTGGTGGCCATCACGCCTTGCCGAACAACACGCGGCGATAGCTTCGCCAACTGGTCGCAGAAGTTCACCACATCTGCATACAAACTCGTGGCCTTGTAGTTGCTCGTCTCGGCAACAGTTCGTGGAGCATCGCCGGCAGTCCTGCTGGACGGCTGGCTCAGCGCTTCCGAAAGCGACCCAAAAAATGCGAGTGCGAATATAAATGTCCTGGCGACATGCTGCGTCATGAAGATACTCCCATGGCTCTTGACCGTTGCTCCTCCCAAGTTGTCGACTTGAAGAGAGCGGCCATTCGCTGAAACTGTTGCACAAGCTCTGAATCTTAATCGGGCGAATTGAGGTATGATGAACGTCAGTGATTTGCTCCCACCCTGCCGTTTCATTAAGGTGTCAACCGCCACAGTTGTCGTCTATCAAAATCGATGGTAGCTCGCTCCGCAAGCGTCTGGTGTTGAGAAGCTCACTCCCGAACAATGGACCAGCCGGGATCAAGTCCCAATCCACGAATCGAACCAAGCATGTTCACGCCCAAATTTCTCCAAATGACCAGGGATTTTATGGAATCGGAGGACAACTCGCCAGCACTCTGGACGCGTGTGATTGCCGGCTGGCTGATCTTGTTGAGCCTGACCAAGGTCACAATGGCGAATGAGCCGATCGCGGTGTTGTCCTTTGCCGGAA
The DNA here is from genome assembly GCA_028066245.1 of Pirellulales bacterium. GTDB lineage: Bacteria > Planctomycetota > Planctomycetia > Pirellulales > S012-138 > CALJLD01. Next base: position 21,912 of record JALCBR010000078.1, read on the forward strand.
CGGACCGGCTGACCGAGGATTTACGGCTCCTCACGGAACTTTCAGGCTCAGCTAAGGTGGAAGAGCAGGCCCTGAGTTGGCTCAGCCGCACCTCGGGCATCGACAACCTCGACGGTATGGATGCCACACGACCACTGGGCGCGGTGATTGAGACCGATGGTAGCATCGTCAATCCGGTGGCGTTTTTTCCCGTCAACGACGCACAAACGCTCTTGGCTTCACTTTCCAGCGCTGTTGGTCCAGCGACACGTCTGGAACGCGGCCTGTGGAAAATCGATCAAGCTGAGTTCTCTGGCTTTGTTCGCGAGCACGACGGCTGGATGTTCTTTGCTCAAAACGCTGCCGCATTAGAAGACCTGCCAGATCCCGTGTCTGTACTGGGGAACCTTCCTCAACAATATGACTCGGCCTTGCGATTAAACCTCCAGCAGGTCCCCGATGTGTTTCGCCAGTTTTTGATAGACCTGGTGCGAACACTGCTGAGAGAAGACCTTGCTCAACGGGCGGACGAATCCGCCGCCATGCACAGCCTGCGTTCCTCTTGGTTGCGTTTCGAGTTCGACGTCTTCGAGCGGATCGTCTCCGAAAGCGAACAAGTGACTGTCGGCTACAACGTGGATGCCCCGTCGCGCCGGGCGGAGTTCGATCTGCATTTCCGCCCTTTGCCTTCCACCAGCTTGGCCAAAGCGCTGCGCAACCTGCATCAGACGGAGACGCGATTCTCCACCTTGATTGATGGAAACGCTGCCGTCGTTGCCCATGCGACATTGTCAATGGGTACCCCAGAGATCAAGCGGACGACCGCACACTTAAACGACTTGCGCGATCCAGTCCTGGATTTGATCGCATCTACACAGATGATTCAGGCCGACGACGATCGCGAGATGCTGGCGCGCCTTGTGGCGACAATGTTCGACACGGCGGAAGCAACCATCACGTCAGGAAGGCTGGACATGGCCATGCTGGCCAGCGGAGACTCGCCGCCGGTTACCGTGTTTGCGGCGGCGCACGTAGGCACCTCAGAAAACCTCAAACAACTCATCGAGCGCATCTCGGAAACAACCACTTCAGGCAGCTTGTGGCAACTCAGATTGAATGTCGTGGAGTTGACCTCCAGAGTAGAAGGTGAAGGACAAAACCAGGATGCAAGCTCTCCTAAGCAAATTCAAGTTCATGCATTGGAATTTGAAGCAGAGAACGCGCATGTCTTACGGCGGCTCTTTGGAGATGATGCCAAGCTTTATCTAGCGCTCGGTAACGATGTGGTCTGGATGGGAATTGGGCCAGAGACGCTGACAAAACTGCGGAGAATTGCCAGTGGGCAGGTGCCCACCGCTGACAAAGCGAGCGACAGTGACGACTTGCAAACAGCGTTACCGCCCGTCTCTGCCGAGTTAAAGCTCGGTCATATCGCTTCCGTTGCAGCACAAGCTAGCGACAATTTCCTCTGGAAGTTCTGGATGGGAAGTATCGCTCAAGGTCTCCAATCCGCAGATGACACGGTGGCATTCCAGCTTCATGCCGATCAGCAAGAGTTGCACGCCCACTTGGCGATGGAAGAGGGCGTTCTGCGGGCACTGGCCGTCGCCTTATCCATGCGGTTAGCCAACGAGGAACCGCCAACAGGCCTACCAAAGTGACCGGAGAGCACAGCCGCTTGAATTGGCCTCCACGGCCTGGATGCCGGGGGCATGCAACAAGCGAAGTCGCGCAGTCGCTTGGAATCAGCCTCCGCACGGCAAGCCATCATGGCAATACGTCAAGGCGAGGCTGTGGCAAATTATGCAAGATCAAGCTTGAATGGGATGGTCGCCAAGCAATAGGCAATTCGCTCTTCGCCAACAGTAATTTCAACCAATGCACCGCCAAATCCCAAGAGACCGTTTCAAAACGTCTCTTGCTATGAATTTGTAAGTTGGTTGAATGTCGGCGACGAAACGATCTTTTATGGACTTAAGGAACTGAGGATGGTCAGGAAGCGGTGGTGTCCTAATTGTGTGTTGCCGCCTTTTGCGCATGCAAACGCCCCGCAAGT
>JALCBR010000079.1 GCA_028066245.1 Pirellulales bacterium
TTGGCCGTCGTGTAGTTGGCCGTTGTGCAGCATGCGGTCGACGGATAATACGCGGTTGTGGGCGCGTAGTATGTTGTCCGCGGGAAGAGCGGACGGTACGTCGTTCTGGGAGCGAAAGTGCCGTGGAACCAGCACGCGTCAGACGTGGTTGGGCTGGCAAGCACGCCTGAGAGCAGTGCTGCACACAAGACAAAGGGTCGTGGCGACCTGAACATGAACACCTCCGCAAAAATGCGGAACTGGCGACGAACAGCTGTGGGTCTTCCGAGGCCAGTTCTTGTAATGGAAATCCGCCACCGCCCCCGGCGAGTCAAATCGGGCAGTGAACGGATCCGGCGAAATCCGTCATCAATTGGGTTACCTCCAATCTAATACGAGGTTGGCGGCAGTCGTCAAGGATTCAGGCTTTGGTATCTAAATTTGGAAAAAAATTTGCTCTGTACGGTTTCCGTAAACTCGGCGGAGTTGTGCATTAGCGCGGATTACGTCGGCATTCCGTGATGACATTGCCAGCACTGAGGGTGACCCTGTTGCCGGAGTTCAACCGCGGTTGTGCCGATGCGACACCGGGTGTTGCCAAAGCGGAACATCGGTAATGACCGGCGTCTGGTCAATTCGCAACCTCGTACCCTTCCGCCCATCTTGCCCCATCCCTAGAATCTAGGGTTCGGCCTGAACTTGGAGGTTCGGGCGTCCCCGCTTGAATTCAGCCACATCTCAGCGGACATGTCGGCATCCGATATCGAAATCCGCGGCGCCCGGGAACACAACCTGCGCGACGTGGAACTCACCATCCCTCGTAACAAACTTGTTTGTTTGACAGGCGTTTCCGGGTCAGGGAAGAGCTCGCTGGCCTTTGATACGCTGTTTGCCGAGGGCCAACGGCGCTACGTGGAAAGCCTCTCCACGTTCGCGCGGCAATATCTCGGACAAATGCCCAAGCCGGATGTTGATCACATCTCTGGCTTGAGCCCGTCGATTTCAATCTCGCAAAAGACCAGCGGTCAGAACCCGCGGTCAACCGTGGGAACAATTACCGAGATCTACGATTACCTGCGCGTGCTGTATGCGCGGGTGGGACTTGGCTATTGCCCCGGCTGCTCTCGACCCATCACCGCTCAATCGCGCGAGCAGATCATCGAGCAGATCTCCGCGTTTCCCGTCAGCGCCAAGTTCTCCGTGCTCGCGCCGCTGGTCCGAGGGCAAAAGGGAGAACATAAAGATCTGCTGGCCGATCTGCTCAAACAGGGGTTCCTTCGCGCGCGCGTTGATGGCGAAGTGGTTTCGCTTTCTGACGATATCCGGCTTGATCGCCAGATGCGGCACAACATTGAAGTTGTCATTGACCGATTGTCGGGAGCAAAGAGCCATGCTGCTCGGTTGGCTGAGGCGGTCGAATTGGCATTGCGAATGGGCGATGGCAACTTGATTGTTGCCCCAGCGGAGGACACGAAAGCCGATGCAATACCACCACAACCCGATGACGAATCCGACTCTGCGCCACGACGTTCGCCCAGGAATTCTGACCTGACGTTTTCCGCGCACTATGCCTGCACGCATTGCCGACGAAGTTTCGAGCCACCCAGTCCGCAACTCTTCAGCTTCAACAGCCCCCGCGGAATGTGTCCCAGTTGCGACGGTTTGGGGCAAGTCTATTCGTTCGATGTCGAGCGGCTCATTCCCGACCCCAGCAAATCTTTCCAGCAGGGCTGCTTTGAGCTGATTGGAAATTGGCGTGACTTGGGACGGTGGCGCAAACACATCTACGCCGGTGTTGCAGAAACGCTTGAATACCGCAATGAGCTTGAGCCCGGCACCGTTCTGGAAACGCCGTGGGAAGAGCTCGATCCCAAGCTACAAAAGGCATTGCTGTGGGGGACGGGTGATTTGCACATCACCTTCACCTGGCGCGCCGGCGGAGGACAGAACAAGTACGGCGGAGCCTGGGAAGGGATCATCCCGGAGTTGCTAGAGAAGTATCGCAGCAGCAAGAGCCGAATGCAGAAGCGGCAACTCGAAGGCTACATGCGCGTCATCAAATGTGGCGAGTGCAACGGAGAACGGCTCAACCAGCAGGCACGGGCGGTCAAGATTGAGTCCGCGCATCCCAAGTTTGCCGACGCACCGGAACGATCCTTGCCGGAGATCTGTCGCCTGGCCGTTTCTGACGCTACGGATTTCTTCAGCGAGGTCGTCCTGGAAGGCGCGCGAAAGAAGATTGCCGAAGACGCGCTCAAAGAGATCACCGGGCGGCTGGGGTTCCTCTACGGCGTGGGCTTGGAGTACCTCTCGCTGGATCGCACCGCGCCCACACTTTCCGGCGGAGAGTCGCAGCGCATCCGCCTTGCCGGACAAGTTGGCTGCGGACTGGTGGGCGTCACATACATTTTGGACGAACCCTCCATTGGCCTGCATCCGCGCGATAACTCGCGATTGCTGGGAACACTCCGGCAGCTTCGCGACCTCGGCAACACCGTTGTCGTTGTTGAACACGATGAAGACACGATGCGGGCCGCTGATCATATTGTCGACTTTGGGCCCGGCCCTGGCGTGCGCGGCGGCGAAGTCGTTGCCAAAGGCGCTCCGCAAGACATCGAACAGTCAAAGCGCAGCGTGACGGGCGGATTTCTTTCCGGCAAGGAGTCCATCGCCGTTCCCGAGTGCCGCCGTGAGTTGGAGGACCAAGACAAGAAGCTGCGCGTCATTGGCGCCACGCAAAACAACCTCAAGAACGTTGACGTTGACCTTCCGTTGGGCTTGTTTGTCTGCGTGACGGGTGTTTCCGGTTCGGGAAAAAGTTCGCTGGTCAATGAAATCATCGCCAACACTTTGCATGTGGAGCTAAATCGCGGCGAAGCCGAGCCTGGCGCATGTGAGCGCGTTGAAGGTTTGGAGCACCTGGACAAGCTGATCGCCATCGACCAGTCGCCCATCGGGCGAACGCCACGTTCCAACCCGGCAACGTACATCAAGGTCTTCGACGACATTCGCCGGCTTTACACACAATTGCCCGAGGCAAAGACGCGCGGCTATAAGGAAGGGCGCTTCAGCTTCAACGTTGACGGTGGGCGTTGTGAAGCCTGTGAAGGCAATGGATCTAACAAGCTGGAGATGGATTTTCTGGCGGATGTCTGGGTGCCCTGTCCGGTCTGCGAGGGACATCGGTTTAATCGCGAAACGCTGCAAGTCCGCTACAAGGGTAAGTCAATTGCGGATGTGTTGGAGATGGACATCCAGCAGGCGCTCGAACATTTCCAAAACATTCCCAAGATCAAGAACAAACTCCAGACGTTGCACGATGTCGGCTTGGATTATGTCAAGCTCGGCCAGCCTTCGCCGACACTTTCCGGAGGCGAGGCGCAGCGCATCAAGCTGGCGCGAGAACTTGTCAAGCGGAGCACCGGTCAAACGCTCTACCTATTGGACGAACCGACCACCGGATTGCACTTCGCGGACATCCGTATGTTGCTCCAGGTGCTGCACGGCTTTGTCGACGCCGGCAACACCGTACTGGTCGTCGAACACCAGCTCGATGTCATTAAGACTGCGGATTGGGTGATTGACATGGGACCAGAGGGCGGTGCCGGCGGCGGACAGATGATCGCCGCCGGGCCACCGGAAGTTGTCGCTAAGAATAAGCGTTCACACACCGGCGCGGCCTTGGCGCAAGTGCTGCCACTTGTGGACCGCGAAAACGGCAAGCCCCCGGTGGCGAAGTCACTCAAGCCGCGCGGCCGCGCATCTCAGGGATTTTCCACCAAGATCAAGGTCCGCGGAGCCAAGCAGCACAACCTGCGCAACGTGGATGTTGAGGTTCCGCGCGATGAAATGACCGTTTGCTGTGGGCCTAGCGGTTCGGGCAAGACTTCGCTGGCAATGGATACTATCTACGCTGAAGGGCAACGGCGGTATGTAGAAAGCCTGAGCTCGTACGCCCGGCAGTTTGTCAGCCAAATGCAGAAGCCACGGCTGGACCACATCGAAGGCTTGTCGCCGGCGATTGCCATCGAGCAGAAAAACGCCGGTCACACGCCCCGATCCACCGTCGGTACGGTCACTGAGATCTACGATTACCTGCGGATTCTCTTTTCTCGCTTGGGTGAGCCCTATTGCCCGGAGTGCGATATCCCGATCGGCGTTCAAACGTCAGACCAGATCGTCGACAAGGTCATGGCTCACCCGGAGGGAACGCGGCTGTATCTCATGGCCCCTGTGGAAGTCGCTGTCGGCAGCCGGTATGAGTCGTTGTGGGAAGAGTGCCGCGCCGCGGGCTATGCACGAGTGCGGGTTGATGGGGAGACATATTCACTGGACGACGTTCCCAAGATTGATCGCCGCCGTAAGCATCGCGTTGAGATCGTTGTCGATCGAGTTATTGTCCGGAAAGAGTCCATGCGGCGAATTGCTGAAAGCGTCGAGCAGACGCTTTCACGCGGGGCCGGCGTGATGCATGTGGCCTATCCTGACGAAAATGTTGCCGAGGCCAAGTGGCAGGTCACGGTACACAGCCAGCACTTTGCCTGCGACGAGTGCGGCCGCAGTTTTGAACCCCTGGCACCTCAACACTTTTCCTTCAACAGCATGTTTGGCTGGTGTCCGGCCTGCGAAGGCTTGGGCACACAGCGCGGCGCTAATCCAGCGGCGTTGGTGCGCGATGGCAGTCTGTCCCTTGCTGAAGGCGCGTTAGCCGTCTGGTCAAACGCGGGATCTCCTCTTGCCACCGCGATGCTCACTGCGTTTTGCCGGCAGACGGGAATTCCCTCGGATGTTCCGTTCAATGATCTCACTCCGCGCCACAAGCGAATCATCTTTCGTGGGCTTGCCGATGATGAGTGGATCTCCGTCCCGGCAATCACAGCCAAGGGAAAGCCAGCGAAGGATGACGCGTTCCGATTTCAGTACAAAGGACTTTATCCGGCGTTAGAGGACGCGGCCAACCTTTCCACGCCCATTCGCAATCGATTATCTCACTTGATGGATGAAGTTGATTGCGCGGAATGTGGCGGAAGCCGCCTTCGCGACGATGCCGCCGCGATGCGCTATCGCGGGCGAACGATCGCGGAATACTGTTCCATGCCGCTGGGTCGTCTGGTCGAGGAAGTTCGCGGTTGGAAGCTTGATCGCCGAGATAAAAAAGTGGCCACTGAGTTGATCCGCGAAGTCAGAGACCGGCTGGCCTTCCTGGTCGATGTCGGTTTGGAATACCTGACCTTGCACCGGGCCGCCCCAACGCTCTCCGGCGGCGAAGCGCAGCGAATCCGCCTGGCCAGCCAAGTGGGAAGCGGATTGACCGGCGTGTTGTACGTGCTGGACGAACCGACCATCGGTCTGCACCCGCGCGATAACCTCCGCCTGATCTCCGCGTTGCAGAAGCTCCGCGACCTGGGCAATACATTGTTGCTGGTGGAACACGATCGTGAAGTGATCGACGCTGCGGATCAGTTGCTCGATTTTGGTCCGGCCGCCGGACGAAACGGGGGAAGGATCACCGCGCGGGGCAAGCCGGGGGATGTCGCCAAAAAACGCGCGTCGCTGACGGGCAAGTATCTTTCCGGTGTGAAATCGATCGCCATTCCCACAAACCGCCGGATTGCACCGCAACAAGACGAAACCAAAAAGAAACCAGCGACGCGCAAAAAAGCTGCGAAAAAGAAAGCCGTCACCAAGAGTGACGAGCAATCACTTTCCACGCCTCGTGAGCGTTTCAACTGGCTGAAGATCGTTGGCGCACGCCACAACAACTTGCGTGACGTCAACGCCGCCATTCCCCTGGCCGCGATGACCGTGGTGACCGGGCCCAGCGGCAGCGGCAAAAGTACGTTGATTGAGGAAATTCTCTACAAGGCGCTCGCCCGCACACTGCACCGCGCCACGATGATTCCCGGCAGTCACGATGCAATCAAGGGTTTGGAGTTCGTCAACAAAGTCATTCGCGTTGATCAACAGCCGCTGGGCAACTCGCCCAGTTCCAATCCAGCCACATTTACCGGCGCGTTCGAGTTGATTCGGCAGTTATATGCGCAACTTCCCGACGCCAAGATCCGTGGCTATACGCCGCGTCGCTTTAGCTTCAACGTCCCCGGCGGCCGCTGCGAGAATTGCGAAGGACAAGGGCAACTTCGCATTGAGATGCACTTCTTGCCGGATGTCTGGGTGGAATGTGACACGTGCCGGGGGCAGCGATACAACGCGGAGACGCTGGCGGTCCGATACAAAGATCACAGCATTGCTGATGTGCTTAACTTGGAAATCGCCAAGGCAGTCGAACTCTTCCAGAACATTCCTAAGATCCGCCGCATCTTGCAAACTTTGTGCGATGTGGGTTTGGAATACTTGACGTTGGGTCAGCCCGCTCCGACGCTTTCCGGTGGTGAAGCACAACGGGTGAAGCTGGCCGCGGAGCTTTCACGCCCTGATACCGGACGCACCCTGTACTTGTTGGATGAGCCCACGACAGGACTTCACTTTGACGACCTGCGCAAGCTGTTGGATGTGCTGAACCGGCTTGTCGATTTGGGCAACACGGTCGTCGTGATCGAACACAACTTGGACATCATCAAGAATGCGGATTGGGTGATCGATCTCGGTCCCGAGGCGGGAAGCGACGGGGGCCGCATCGTCTTCGCCGGAACACCTGAAGAACTTGTTGCGCACGCGGAAACATCCCAACGGCGGCGTAATGGCAAGTCTCCCCCAAAGCGAAAAACCGCCAAAGCGAGCAAGTCCCCCATCGCCTCAAAGTCCAAGTCAGCGGATGCTGGCCTCCGTTCTCATACCGGCGAAGCGTTGGCGGCCGTGCTTGCGGCTGGACCGCATGAAACGCGGACGGTGCATGATTTTGCCGCCGAGGAGAAGCGGCTCAAAGGCGGGCTGGACATCACCGCAGTTGGCCAAGGCGTCAAGATGCCCTGGGAGAAAGATGGCCGTCGTTGGCACACCGTTGATCGTGTCGGACGCAAAGGTGAACCTTGCAATTGGGAGGGCGAAGCTCTCTCGGCTGTTGTTGAAAAAATCCATGAACTTGGAGAGTTCAGCAATACGAACTGGAGCGAGCGGACGGTTGTTGAGATTGCCGCGGAGCGCAAATCTGACGGCTGGTTCTTTCATGCTCTGACTGGCGAACCGTGGCTGGTGAAGCTGAAGTTTCGCGTGGCCTCGCGAACGTTCAAACGCGACCAATTGATCGAGCGTCTCGGACTGACGCCGCTCAATGACATGCCGGACCTTCCTGTCTATGGCGGCGAACCGCGGGTAAAGTGCAAAAACCTGCGCGGCCCCTGGCAAGAAGTTCAGCTGGCCGTGCATACGATGGAGGAGATCAACCACAAAGAATTTTGGACCTTCCTGCGGGAAGCGGTCGAGAGTTTCCACAAGGCAACCAACCGGATCAGCACTTCGCCTGATGACGTCATGCCGTGGAAGAAGCTCGGCCAAAAGTGGCACTTCAACCGCCGCGGCTTCCCGCCCGGCAAGAAGGTCCAATGGACGATGGACACGCTGCAAGACCTGTATGATCTGCTGGTCGAGACCGCTCCTGGCGGACAGTTCCTATGGAACAGTCAGCAGGTGGTGCACCTGTTTATTCCTGAGCAAAAGGAGCCCTGGGCTACACTGCACACCAAACGCGTTGATTCACTGCACCTGACGTTAACTGGACCCAAAGATCGGTTTGCCATGGGGCGGATTGCTAAACTGGGAGCAGGGCGAGAGTTCAAGGCTGATCTGGCCGACCGTGATCAAGTGAAGATCAAGTTCCGTCAGCCGGACGATGTGCATAGCAAGGCACTGGAGGACTTTTTGAAAGAACACTTGCAGAGCGTACAGGATTCCACAGCGCCGGCCGGGTGAGGATCGCTCTGCTCAAAGAGAGCTTTGACCTGATGAGTTGCTTGCAACTCCATGACAATCACGCGAGATCCACGGTGCTTATATGAACGCGACCAAGGCCATGCAGCAGATTGACGTGATGCTGTCACATGTGTGGATGGTGCGGACCTTCCTCAAGCATTCCGATGAAGCGGCCGAAGATGAGGAACTCCGCGAGGTTCATCGCGGGCTCTACGACTTTGCGCTGGCTTTGGGGAGCCCGCTTCGAAGCGGTGACGCAGATACTTATCTGAAAACCGCGTCCAAGAAGCTCTCCAAGTTCACAAAGGCCGTCCGGCTGTTTTGCGACATTCAACCAGAGGTCTCCACGCACACGAATTTTCAGATGGCGGTCGTGTCGCTCTCCACAGCACGAGACAACATTGAATCATTGATCAATCAGGCGAAAACTGACGGACTCTTGGGGTAGTTGCGGAGCGTTCGGAATGACTGTGCGATTTTTCAGCCAATTTGGAAAGAGTTGAGCAAGATTAACCCTTCGCTGGCGAAGTGGAGTACGGCCAAGTGCCGCGCAAACCACGTGCGGTGTTTTTCTCGCCCGTCGGAGTTCTCCGTGTGCGCGGGCTAGGGGCTATCAAGAGTTTGAGTTCTCCAGCCGGCCTCGCCTGAAACTAGGCCGACAGATTCTTGTTCCCGTGTGTCGGAGAGATTACGTTGTTAAATTCACACGGCATCCAAGCTTAGGCCAGCGGGCGATTCAGTACGACACAAGTAGCGACCAGCACGCCAGGACCACACAGGAAGCACACCCATGGCTCAGTGGCACGTTCATGCCCATAGCGGTCAACGATACGGACCTATCGAGCGCGAAGAGCTGGATCGTTGGGTCAATGAAGGCCGCTTGACGGCCCGTTGCCAGGTCTGGATGGATGGCTGGCCGGAATGGCGAATGGCACCGGAGATCTTTCCGCAAATCAACGCGCAAGCTTCGCAAGCCGCCGCCGGCGCTGCTCAGCAGCAGGCTAGCCAACAGATGGGGACTGCCGCGGGGTCGCCCTATGCCGCGCCTCAAACTCCATCGCATATGACGCCGGGAGCCTACACAAACCCAGGCAGCCACTTGCTGCCAGACCGAGGTGCAACCATCCTGGTGCTGGGTTTGTTGGGACTGTTGCTCTGTGCGTTTCTTGGCATCCCAGCTTGGATCATGGGTTCTAGCGATCTTAAGGAGATCGACGCTGGTCGTCGTGACCCCACGGGGCGCGGCATGACACAGGCCGGAATGATCCTCGGCATCATCGCGTGCGTCTTGATGATCGTGATCATCGGAATCTATGCCGTGATCTTCTGCGGCGCATTGGCTGCTGGCGGTTTCTAAACGCCAACACCATACTTTGCCAAAATGCCCCTGCGCCAAAGAGGACTACTTCTTCTTCGGCGGCTCTCCGGTCGTGCTGTTTGAAACGCGGGCGATGGCGTCGCCTTTCTCGTTGACCAACTGTTCGTGAAATTTCATCTCGAACTGAAAGCTGCTGGCCGGGCCGAACGCGCCAACCACCCGTTCACTGATATCCATTTGCTGCTCGATCACGCGACCGGCGGCGATGTCAAACCGGATTGTGCCCTTGGTCGCCTGTTGGACCAGTTGCGCTTCGATGGCAGGATCATGCACCGGTTCCAGCACGACCGTTTCCATTTGGATGACGGCAATCCGGTCCTTGACGGACTTCAGCGTGAATTGCTGGCGACATTTAATGGCCTTTTCCAGCCCTGACTTCAGCTTAACCGTGATAGTTTGCGCTTGATGCCAGCGGTCGCCCACTTTGATCGGCTCTTCTGAAAGTGGAATGGTCATCGGGGAATCGCCGCCGGGACGGTATTGCTCCTTGAGATCGTTTCGATCAACAACGGCGCCCGTGGGGTTCATTGTGACTTCGGTCAACGGAATGCCCACGTTGGAGGCCGCCTGTTCAAAACCGGCCGGTGGCGGATCTGTCGACTCACTGTCATAGACCACTTCCGCGCGGCCGGTGAGCTTTTGCCGCATGAGGACCTTGTCAACGGAATGCACAAAGACGACGTCCCCGTTGTCCTTGATCTCCTTGACCTTCCAGATCTTTACAGACCGGCTTTCCGTTTGGGCTGTTTGCATGTTGGCCGCCATCGTCGTGCTGACTTTGGCCTCTTGCACAACTTGCCAGCGAACAGTCTCATTCTTTGCGAACTTGTAACGAAGCACGAAGCGCTCTTGAGCAACTGCAGATGTTGCCAGACTGGAAGCCACGGCTACATAAAGTGCGGTGGTTATGGCGCAACGGCCAATGCGTGGTGAGGAGAACATGCTTCAGGCGTCCTTTCAAGAAGCGTGTTGTTATGTTGCGTTTGCGAAAAATTCGCTCGGTATTTTGCTATTCAATTGGGTCGATCAAGCTTTCGTGAGCCGGCCGCCCCAACCCAACTTCTCGCGTAGAGTTCGATAGTACGTGCGGCCGGGAATCTCAACGACCTGAAACTGCGGGGCCGCTTTGCGGACAATCACTCGATCTTGCGGTTCCAACGTGCAGAGTGATTGACCATCGACAACAAGGGTTGTTCCTGCGTGCGGCGAGGGAACTCGAACTTCAAAAACGTGATCCGCGCTGTCCACCACAGGACGATTCGTCAGCGTGTGGGGATTGAGCGGATTGATCACGAAAGCTTCCAGGTCTTTGCGAATGATCGGCCCACCGGCCGAAAGACTGTGCCCAGTGGAGCCAACCGGCGTACTAAGGACCAAGCCATCGCAACTATAGGAGGTGGCCAAATCACCGTCAACGTGAAGATCAATCTGGAGAAGCGCAAACGGAGGCCCGGCAAAGATCGTTACCTCGTTGAGCCCCAAAACACTGTGAAGCGTCGCGCCTTCTCGCATCAACTCGCACTCAAACATCATGTGGGGCACCACACGGCATTGCTTGCGAAGCACTGCTGGCAGTACCTGCCCCAATTGATCCGGCGGAACATCTGCGAGAAAACCAAGTTTCCCCAAGTTGACGCCCAACACGGGACGCTGCTTTTGACCAAGCTGCCTGGCAGCGCGAAGCATGGAACCATCTCCGCCCAACACAATCACAAGCACGCCTTCAGGAAAAGGCGCAAGATCGTGTTCGAAGCCTTGGTCCCAGAGAACGATTTCCGCGTGTTCTTTGATGACGCCACGGAGCGCTTCGGCATCCGCTTGAATTCGCGGGTAATCGCCCGCCAGTAGCACAATGACCGCAGGCCTGGATTGAGATACGGGACCGGACATGCAAGGATGCTCGTTGTTGTGTGCAGGGTCGGTCTTCGCCTGGTGCAGTTCAGGCTCTCTGGCGGAGGCAGGGTGGCAGAAGGGAGAAGCTGCGAAAGATCTCCGCTCTGACGACGGCGCGCTTCCGCTTGCCGTGCATCATACGCTCCCCAGCTCGTTGGCGAAATCACACCACAGGTGGGGAGTTGGACAGGGTCGATTCGTGCCAATTGATTCAGATATTTTGATTGTGTCGGCGGGCGGACTGACGAGAATAGTGAATTCTCGGATACCACAGCCCCGGTGGGAGCTTAGTCACATCCAGTACGTTCCTTGAGGACGGACTTCCGCCTGGTCCAAGATATTCTTGGCTATGACCAATCGCTGTCGACAAGTTTGGGTTCGTCTGTGCTGGCAGTTCGCCGTTTTTGCGCTCATTGCAACTTGCAGCGGACCTGCCAACGCACGCGCTCAGGACGCGGAGCCTGTGCTGAAGCGGGAAGATAGTGCTTGGGCCCGATTCCCGGTGGGCGCTTGGCGAAAGGATGAAATTCGTGTCTTCCGCCAGGATCCGCAAACCGGCAACATGACCAGTGGGGATGTCACAACAGTTACTAGCACGCTCGTTGAGATACTGAACGATCACTACGTCCTGAGGGTCGAACGGTCGATTGCACGAGACGGTCGCATCATGACGCCAGATCCCACTGAAGAGAAACGCTTCTTTGACGACACTGCGTATGACAAGGCCGCGGCTCAGACCGCTAAATTGAAGCCAGCTCTCTATTCCAACATAGATGACAAGCCGATCCAGACGCGCAGCTTCCGCCGCGTGCGTGACGACGAATCCGTCAAGCTTGTGGTGACATCCGTTTATGCTGATCTCGCAGATCCACGCTTCACCCCTGGTAATGACACGACATATTCCCAGCTGATTCACCGGAAAACGGAGCGCACGATCAAAGCGAATGAGCCTTCGACAACGGTCGTGGAATGGAACCTCGGTCGAACTGGCATCGCCACGATCTCGCCGCCAGGTGTTAATTGGATGGATGAGTCTTTTCAACACCAGACCAACTCCAAAGGGGAAGTGGAGTGGAAACAGACCAGCAGCCCGTTTGTTCCAGGTGGACTCGTGGAATCGCTGGCAACGGAGTGGTCAACCAAAGGGCAGTTTCAACAGGGCACAGAATTCCGACTGTTGCAGTTTGGCCTCGAACCGGAGCAGAGAGAATCTTCCCAGGAAACACCAGGCCAGCAACCACCAGGCGATGTCGCCGGAGCGGACGCCCCGGCGAGGGCGGAACATCCTCAACGCACAACTCCAAAATACATCGCCGGCGGGAGGAACTCGCTGGACCCAATGTTCACACCCGCTTTTTCACGTCCGGTCCGTTGGCGCGGTTGGATGCCCCGGCGCGGGCGAAATCGGCGCAATCTCTTTGCTGACGGTTCCTCGACCGACGTTGCCACTCATTGGCGACCGATGCCGATCTGGCAAACTCCTCCCGCAAGCAGCGCCGCACGCACGGTCGTGCCGGCGGCCTCTTGCCTGGAATGTTCGTCTCCGTGGCGGCAAGGGCGAGGCGGATTGCGACGGGCAAAACGAAATTGCTCATGTGCAAGATGCCGCACAATGAGGGGCGTTTTTCCAGCGCCAGGATCGTACTCGCCGGTGAGTCCTGGAATCCGTATTACGGATTGACGCGGCACAACCACAAGCGCGATGACCTCTGCGGTCGGTCGATCAAGCTACTGTCCCGAGTTTGCGGGAGTTGCATCCGGCTTGGAGTCTCCCGCTGGTGTGGTCACCAAGGGAACTTCGTGCGGCCACTTCTTGCGCCACAGGGCTAACGCTCGTCCGGCGTGCGAGAGCGGACCGTAGTGCTCCATTAATTCCTCTTCTGTCAAACCGATGATGGCATGGTAGGTCCATTGGCCAGCGTTCACGATGACATTAGGCGGGGGCAGCACCTCCTCCGGTGCCAGCGCCCACCACTCCAACACATGCCCTGTGACCAATAACCGCCAACTCTGCCGATCAAGTGAATCCTCTCCGGCATCCGCAGGCTCGCCGGCGCCGTCTTTCGCTGATGGCCAATTCTGTCCCCAATAGCCAGTGGGATGCTGCTTGCGGACAAGTTCACGGGTCACTTCAGACAAGTATTGGATGATCTCATTACGCGTGACCGTGGAGAGAATCCGTTTGTCATCATCAATCCGCAGCAGCATCACCAACGTGTGTAAACGGTGATTCCCCTGACATACGCCTTGTGGGAGCCGTTGCCGCATTGTTCGGCGGGCGATCAGATTGAAATCCATTTGCTGCCCTTCGGAAGTTGTCCAATGGCCTGGAGCGTTGGCATACAGCGCAAGCGCCATGGCTGACCATTCGTATTCAACCTGGTTCAGGCTGAAGTCTCGCATCGATTGTTCCAGCACAGCCCGAAGCGGCATCGGTCCACGGTCCGTGTTCAGCAAGAATCCGAGCGGTGTTCCCACCTCCGCCAGGCATGCAAGGGTGTGGTCTACATGGCTGGAACTGTCAGGTCCTTGCAACGTGCGATAGCGGACCCCATCATCCTCGGTGGCTTCCAGCAGCAACGGCACAGGTTCTTCGCGATCTTGAAACACGCGGTTATCGACCAGAAATGTGCGCATCTTCTCGCCGGACCACGCCTTTTCATCAGCAAAGGTGGCTTCGATGCCCCAAAACCGCAATGCATGGTCAACAGAAGAGACCGCCGGATGATCTCCCAGCCGGGGCTGAAGCTTGGTCAGCGCTTCAACCAATTGTTCATCAGACACAATCCTGAATCTGTCATACAAGGGCGGCACAATCACCGGCTCATCGAGCAACGGGGCCATCTCCAGCGGAGCTTTGCTCTCGGCAAACAGGTAATAGCCCAACCCCAATACTCCGGCGACGATAAGCAACTGAATGCCCACGAAAAGGGGCGTTGCCAGCCGCGCATTCTCAGCAGGACCTGCTGCCGCGTTGTTTCCTTCAGGCGTGGATTGTTGGCTTGGCTGATTCATGGCCGCTCTCGTTCTCAACATGACCGGCTGCGTGCGCCTCATGGCGAGCCATCGCCGCCGGGCAAATTATCTTGTGAAGATTGGTCAGTCCCTGGTGAATTGTCCACTGAGTTTTCGTTGCGGTCGTTGCCATCCTCTGCCGCTGAGGGTTCAGGAAAGACGCGCCGCATCAAGATGGCGACGTCATCATCGGCAACGGGGCGCCAGTTCTCGGAATTTCGAACGCCATTGAGCAGGAACGGTTGGCCTTCTTTGTCGACAATGATGTAGCGGATATCGTACCGGTCGAGAACAGCTTCCCAATTGCGGCCCGCGCCGCTCATCGCCATGTAATCTTCCCAAGCTCGGCGGGGCAAATGATTAATCATCCCATTGGCAAAGTACTGCTTGCGAATGGGCTCACCCGGCTTGCGGGTGGCAAACTGCAAGTAGCTGGCCCAGCCGGTCGACGCGAAAACCCGGCCTTCGATTGGGTTTTCCCGTAGGTGGTCGGCAATCCGCCAAGGGGAATTCTTGCCCAACAACTGGCCAGGGGCACGTTGCTTCTCAGTGTTTCCCGCCAGCATGTCAAAGGCAGGCGTGAAGGTGATGGACAGGAAGATCAGCAACACACAGACCAAGGAGTAGACAAACGATCGCCCTTCTGGCAATGCGAACTCCTCGTCATCCTCTTCCATCGCCAACAAGGCATCAGCGGGGAGTTCTTCCGACGGGTTTGTGTCATCAGTTGGCGTCGCCACGGAGTCTGTCGCTGAAGGAACAGCAACTTGGACAGGTCTCGTGTCGTGTGCTTCTTGTTCCGGAGTTTCGGGCTGAGGTTCCTCTTCGCGTCGCCATCGGTTGGAGAAATGGGTTGACGCCAGGACGAGCACAACGGCACCCAAGAAAGGCGCAGCGTAAACGGTCACCGCCGTGGCAATGGCAAACGCGACAACGCCCAGAAAATCAAAGCCGGTGAGCGCAGGGCAGGTTCGCAACAGAAACATCAAGAGCAGGAGAGTGACGCCCAGCACGAGGCCATGGTAGCCGGCAAACGACAACCAGGCGTACTGAACTTGATCACGCAGGTTGGCATCCAGGGCCGTTTGAAACACTTGCCGCCACGCGCCAAGAAACATGGGGTTGGCCAATGTTGCCACCAGAGCGATCTCCGCCAGCCAGACTCGACGTCTTACGCCGACATCCGAGAGCACGGCAGATAAGGAACGATGCAACTTCCAGGTATCCCAAGCGCGTCCCAACACCCAGGCGGCCAACAAGATCAGCCCAAAGCCAAAGGAAATGTGCAAGTTCACCCAGGCCACAAATAACGCCGGCATGGCAATCCAAATCGCATGTCGCGACAACGCGGATTCCACACCAGCGGCTTCATCATCACCCTCAGCAGTCTTGCGTACCGTTCGCAGGTCCTCTCGCGTGATCAGAAATAGTAGCGTCATAAATGCAAGCTGCCCTAAGACATCAACCGGCGATTCCAGCAGCCGCATCCCATAGGCCAGCGTGAGCAGGACAACTCCCGCGCCCACAAACGTCAATCGTCGTGTGCGCAGGAAGATGACAACACCCAACATGACAAAGACGGCAACTTTCAGCAGCGAGAATGTGGCGGAGAGTGCCTCTCCACCCCCTAGTCGGTGCACGCCGGCCCAGATCGTTTGCGAAAGCCAGGCGCTGTTGTCCACCGGCATCCCGTCAGCGACTTCCAGAAACGGATCCGACTTTGGCAGGCTGCCTTGAGTGAGAATCCAATCGCCGAGGGCAACGTGGGCATATACGTCCAGTGGCCGCAAGCCCAGATAGCTGAAGATGAAAAACAGCACACAAAATAGTGCCGTAATCGCCACGTTGGGCAGCCCCATGGCAAGCTTCGGGCTGAGATGAGGCTTCAGCCTGGTCTGCAACTCGTCTGGATCATAACCGCGCTGCGTGGACGGTTCTTGATCTTCTGCGGCCTCTTGATCCATGGCGCCTGTATCTGTTGAGTTGACGCCGCTCTGCTCAGCGGAGTCTTCTTCGGAGCGTGATGTCGACTCCGGCAACGTAGACATAAGAGCTTGCCCGACTGCACTGCGCCGGAAGGGCGCAGATTTGCTGGAAGAACGTTCCCCTCTCAGTGGATTTGGCCACTATAGGCACGCGCGCAAGGCACCGCAAGCAAAGGCCGTTTGTGGTGATTTTACCGCTGAAAACGAGCCAGAAGCGTGATCATTGGCACACGCCGTTCCAGAGTTCATTCTCGTGAGGCTGCCCATCCCCCACCCGTTTGGTGATCTCAAAGGGTGAATTCCAAATTGCGGCTGTCCGCTTTGCGATCACAGACGACAAATCACATCGGTAATGGTTGGCGACGGTAGATCCACCGGGCGGCGATGAGAATTGCCGCAACAAGAGCCAATGCGATCAACGTAAGCGGCCATTGATTCTTTTGCGGCTCAATCTTGGGCGCTTTGAGTTGGGACTCACCAACAACCGCGAGTCTAATTGGATTCCCCTCACGCCGTACATCGACGATCGAAGTTTGGTTTGGCAAGTTGAATCCCTGCCATGTGAAAACCTCATTCTCAATACCTTCATTCACGTTCAACCACTCGAAAGTAAGATTTCGCTGTTGTCCGCTTCGCCCCGTGTAGTATGTCGATTGAGTCAGTGAACTCGGGATCCAAACATCATTGACAAGAATCCAACGACATTCTCCTGACTCGCATTCCTCCCAGCGGACAGCGGCATGAACAACTTCCTCAGAAGGCGGCCCTGCAAAGGAACGATACCGAATTGGTGCATATCCTTGCTTCGTGTCAAAGTAGATATCTCTGCGAATCGTCTCGTCGGCATGCCGATAGGAAATCCGATAGATTCCGTTTCCTTCATCGCTACATTCTGCGATTCCCTCTTGATGAACACGAACTTGGCCTGGCCAGTCTCTCGCTCGCGGCGAGACTAAAGTGTTGTAGCTCAGCGCACCAACGAGACGAGGGTTGAACGCGTACCTACCGATACCTTCCGCTCGGTCGTCCCGCTTCTCAGGCTTAATGAGCATGCATACACCTGAACCCAAGACTGAGCGCGTGACCACGTCACCGTGATACGCAAACTTTTGGCCAACGCGCATTGGGTTTCCATTGGTGTTTGCCGGAGCATCGTAATCGAACCGAAATGAATCCGTATCAAACTCGAACGCGCAATAACAATTCAACAGATCATCGATGGGAGATTGGGGATCATTGTCTTTCAGATGTCCCCGCACACGGAACTCCCCCTCGCGAAGCTTTTCGCGTTCAGCCTTCCAACTGGCGAGTACGTGTTCCGCCAAGCGTTGCATCTCGTTCGAGATTTGGCTGTCGTCTTGAGCTATTGCCAAACAGGGACTTCCCATCTGGTAAGCACCAAAGACCAAAGCAAACACCGCGAGACTCCGCGTGACTTTGATGCTTTGCGCGACTCTTTGAAGGAGCCAAGTCGCACTTGCGGGAATCTGATGACAGTTGGCCACTTTCCGCCCTCATTTGTGCAAATTCGAAGGTCGAGCTGAGATTCAGCTCATGTTGCTATCCATCCCACACGGGTTTCGGCGACAAAAATCCGTGGCCTTCCATACTCTGACCAGCTTTGATTCTTTCTTCGTGTGTCGGTGCTCGCTAGTATTGACCCGTCCTTGGCGTCAATCCCGTCCGAAAGATTTTAGCGAGGTTGTCATGCTCTGTCGTCAAATTCGACGAATGGCTTTGTGCTGTCTGATTGCGGCATGTCTTCCGGGGACAATTGCGCTCGCGCAACCAGAACAGTCCTTGGCAACTTCGCAATCTCCCTTCACGCTGGAACAGGTTCTGAGTTCGCCATTTCCCTCTTCGCTCGTGGCTTCGCCGCACGGTTCGCGGATTGGCTGGGTCTTTGAAAAGAGAGGGCAGAAAAGCATCTGGGTCGCGGAAGGGCCAGAGTTCACAGCTCGCGAGGTCTATACGCACGATGCCGATGATGGACTGTCGCTGGCTATTGTAGGCTTCTCATTCGATGGCGACCGGTTGGTGTTTTCGTTGGGAAATGAGTTTAATCCGACGCAAGATGTGGTAGGCGCGACGGAGACCAAGCTGTTTTCGATCCCTTGGCGTGGCGGCGAATCAGTCGAGTTGGCGGATGTCGGCACGGCTGCACTCTCGCCGGTTTCCAACCATGCTGTCTATGCACGTGGTGGGCAACTGTGGCGGGTCGAACTCGATGGTGAAGCCAAGCCAGAAAGAATTCTCTCCGTGCGGGGGAGTATCTCGCAGCTTGCGTTCGCGCCGGCGGACAACCGGCTCCTCATGCGGGTCTCCCGTAGCAGTACTTCGGAACGCTACAGCTTCATCGCTCTCTATAGCCCGGAATCGCCTACCCTGGAGTACCTGGATGCATCGATCTACCAGGACAGCTCGCCTGCTTGGTCTCCTGATGGCGAGCGAGTTGCTTTTCTTCGCAGGCTGACACAAGGTGGCAATTCCGTCCTCAACGCGCGCGAGTATCCCCAACCGGATCCCTGGCAAATTCGCGTTGTTGAGCTGGCGACGAAAGAAGCGTCAGACGGCCTCCGCGACAACGAGGAATTCTCATACCGTCAGGCAGAGGTGCGTTGGACAACGCCGGATAGGCTGATCTATGCAAGTGAGCGCGATGGCTGGAAGCGCCTATACGCTGTTGGCTTGAATCGACGTCGCCGCTCGCGTGCGGTTTCTCCTGAGCGCGCCGAAGTCGAAGAATTCACCGTTGGCAAAGATGGGCAGGTTTTCTTCACGACAAATGCTGAGGATATCGATCGTCGCCACATTTGGACGATAGGACGCCGCGGCAACGCACGGCGACTAACGTCAGACACCGGTATTCAGTGGTCGCCAGTTCCAACCGCGGACGGGGCTTATGTCGCTCACCTGGGTTCCACGGCCGTTGATCCGGCTCATGCATTTGTCCGGCCAGTTGCCGGAGACGCTTCCATCCGTTTAGCTCCTGAGGCGCTTCCGGATGATTTTCCCACTGAGCAGATGACAGAGCCCGAGCAGGTGGTCATGCGCGCCGGCGATGGCATGAAAATTCACGCTCAGCTCTTCCGCCCACCAAGTGAGCTTGCGGGCCCCCATCCCGCGGTGATGTTTTTCCACGGCGGACCGGTGCGTCAGATGCTCCTGGGTTGGCACTATCGTCAGTATTACCACCGTGCGTACGCCATCAATCAATACCTGGCATCGCGTGGCTATGTCGTACTCTCAGTCAATTACCGGCTGGGCATTGGATACGGACGTGGTTTTCGTGATGTGCCTGATGGGGGTCCGCGCGGAGCAAGCGAGTATCAAGACGTCCTGGCTGGTGCGAGGTTCTTGCGCAATCTGCCGGATGTCGATCAAGAGCGAATCGGACTTTGGGGAGGATCATACGGCGGCTATTTGACCGCACTCGGGCTGGCGCGTAACTCTGACCTTTTCGCCGCAGGCGTTGATTTGCACGGAGTTCATGATTGGACGCAATGGCAAACTTGGTCCCAGGGTTCAGAAATTGTTGAGCAGCGCGCTTACAACTCTTCGCCTGTGGCTGACCTGCATTCGTGGCGGTCTCCTGTTTTGCTCGTGCACGGAGATGATGACCGTAATGTCCCGTTCTCGGAGACCGTTCGCCTGGTGCGCGAACTCAAGGACAGAGGCGTTGAACACGAACTCATCGTGCTGCCTGACGAGCCGCATTCCTTCTTGAAACATTCCAGTTGGGTGCAAGTTGCTGAGGCAAGTGCAAGCTTTTTCGACCGCAAACTCATGGCCAAGGCCACACGCACGGCTCCCGTACGCTCAGGAATCGCCAGATATGAGGTCGACTTGGATGGCACAACGTTGGAGACGTTTACCTATAAGCCAGCCAACTACACAGGCGAACGGATGATCATTGTCATCCACGGAACTCTACGAAACGCCGATGAGTACCGGGACCACGCCATGGCGATGGGCGACCGCTTTGGCGCATTGATTGTGACGCCGAAGTTCGACTCCCAACGATTCCCTTCTCGCAGGTTCCAATTTGGCGGTGTGCTGAACGCCGACCGTCAGGCGGCTGACCCTTCTGAATGGACTTACGCCATGCTACCGAAACTAGCGAACTTCATTCGCGACATGGAAGATTTGCCTGACCTTCCGTATTCCATCATTGGTCACTCGGCAGGCGGGCAGTTTGTTGCCAGGATGAGTGCTTTTCAAGAGACGGGCGCGGAACGCTTGGTCGCAGCGAACCCCGGTTCCGAGCTATTTCCTACTCGCGACCTTCCCTTCGGGTACGGCTTCGGTGATTTGCCGCGTGAGCTCTCTGATGATGCAGCGCTACAGCGGTATCTTGCCGCGCCGCTTACGCTCTATCTGGGAACCGCTGACAATGGGCCGGATCAATACTTCGATCAAAGCGCAAACGCCAATGCGCAAGGAGCAGGGCGATACCAGCGCGGAGTGGCTTGCTTCGCACTCGCCAAATCGTTGGCTGAAGAGCGCGGTTGGGAATTCAACTGGCGGCTCGTGGAAGCCGAAGGTGTGATTCACGACCATGAGCAGATGTTTAATCATCCGAACGCGGCGCAGGCATTGTTTGGCGAGAAAACGCCGGACTAGCGCACGTTCCCTGCTGGTTGAATGCAATTCGCGACGTCTCTTTCGCGTGCTGAGCTGTTGGCGCAGTCCAGCACGATAATACGAACGCGAGTCGCCCATACAGATCAATCTTTCCACACATGTCCAGGTCTC
This sequence comes from Pirellulales bacterium, assembly GCA_028066245.1. Classification (GTDB taxonomy): domain Bacteria; phylum Planctomycetota; class Planctomycetia; order Pirellulales; family S012-138; genus CALJLD01. The sequence goes on from JALCBR010000079.1 coordinate 20,875, forward strand.
CCGGTTCCAGCGCGGCTGCGGCGGCTCTACCAGGTGCATTCGCCAGGGGGCAAACTTATAATCGATGGCTCACTTTGATTGCTGGCTCGCAAGGTGTGAGCCAGACGTGATTGATCTAGAAAAACTGGCTCTTGAGAGAAGCATATGTTTAGTCGGACCTTATGCTGCGGGCTTTTGGTGTGGTTGGCAATTCCTCTCGGAGAAGCGGCAGCTCAACAGACGGCTGCCGACACGATTTTCAGAAACGGCGTGGTTGTCACTTCTGACGAAGCGTTTTCAATTCATCAGGCGATTGCGATTCACGGCAATCGCGTTCTTGCCTTAGGCAGTGATGAAGAGATTCTCAAGTTGGCGAGTCCTTCCACAGAAATCTATGGTCTCAATGGCATGTTCGTAATGCCTGGGATGACGGACGCGCATTGTCACCCCTATGCCCTCGGCAGGGATGCGGAGAAAGACGAATGGTTCGATGCTGGGGGAACAAAAAACTTCGACCAACTCGTGGCACGTGTCCGCGATCATGTCGCCACGATTAAGCCAGGCAAGTGGATCATCGGCGGCGGTTGGTCTCAGGAAGATTGGCCCGGACAAGAGTTGCCTGTTCATGATGCGCTCAGTGCGGTTTCGCCAGACAACCCCATCTTCTTCTACCGGCGCGGCGGGAATTCCGGCTTCTCAAACGCGAAAGCACTCGAGATCGCTGGGATCGACCGCAACATGCCTGATCCATACGGCGGAAAGATCTACCGCAAAGAGAATGGCGATCCGACTGGTTTTGTCGTCAACATGGGAAACAACTTGATCACAGCTCATTTTCCCAGTGATCGAAAACCAGATTCCTACCACCGAACTGTTTATCGGAACGCAGCACGGCGAGCCAATGCGGTTGGCTTGACCGGCTGGCATGATGCCGGGACCGATCCTCACTCGATTCGGATTTACAAACAACTGGTCGACCGAGATGAGTTGACCGTCCGGGCGAACGTGATGCTGCAAAATCCCCGCCTGGAGACCGTTGATGAGATGGTCGAGTATCTTAAGCGATACCGCGTCGTCAACTACGGCGGCAGTGATTTCTTGCAAGTTCGAAGCGTCAAGGTTTTTTCGATGGCGCGTTGGGGTCTCGCGGGGCACGCCTCTTCGTTCCTTATTTGGATGACCCAGCTTCCGATGTTAATGACGGTGTCTACGAAGTCCCGCCAGTGTATTTGGGCCAGATTGCCGAGGCCGGCCTGCTTTCTCGGATGCAGATTTGTCCCCACGCGATTGGGTCCCGTGCCAACCATGATTTGCTGAACGCGTTTGAGGCCGCGCTCAAAAAATACCCGACGGATGATCATCGTTTTCGCAGTGAGCATGCAGAATTGGTTCTTCCTGACGACATCAGGCGATTTGTTGAATTAGGCGTGATTCCTTCAATCCAGCCGATCCATTGCACATCGGACATGGTGTTTTTGGAATCCCGCATCGGAGCGAAGAGATGTGAATTAATGGCAAGTCCTTGGCGTTCCATGATCGACGCAGGTTGCCAACCGGCTTGCGGTTCTGATTTCATGGTGGAATCACATCGTCCCTTATGGGGTATCTACGCGGCTGTTACGCGGCAGAGTCATGAAGGGGAGCCGCCTGGCGGTTGGCACACCAGTCAACGCATGACGCGCGGAGGCAATCCGCGGCTACACCATCTGGCCAGCCAAGGCTGCTTTTCTCGAAGATTCGCTGGGGTCTCTCGAACCAGGAAAGCTGGCCGACCTGATTGTGCTGGATACCAACCTACTGGATTGCCCCGCCAAGAACATTCCGTCCGCCAAAGTTCTCTTGACGGTTGTCGATGGTGATTTTGTTTTTCAGCACGAAGGACTTGGCAAAGTTGTCACGCAACAATCGCTCAAGGTCGACGACAACTTGGACCCGGACTCGGAGGAAGCCAAGAGCCGTGAGTTCCTCTTGGCGGAACAGTACCGAGCATTCGCTGCGTCGACAAAAATGGTTTTGATTCCCGGCGGAACCTACAAGGGCGAGCAGATTGAACCGTTCTACATGGATGTCGACTTGGTGAACGTTGGTCAGTACAAAGCCGCGGTGAAGATGGGTGTTTGCCCGCGCCCTCCACAAACCTCTGACATCTCGGATTCGTGGAAACTGGGCAACAACCGGCGAGCACAGAACAACGTGAATTACTTTGCCGCGCAAGCCTTCTTGGGCTGGATTGGCAAACGGCTTCCTACGGAAGAAGAATGGGAATGGGCAGCTCGTGGCAGGGAAAAAGGATATATCTACCCCTGGGGCAATGACCCACCTGAGCAAGACAGCGCTTGTTGGCTAAGGTACTTCCCGGAGAAGGATGTTTGCCTTGGTCCTGATCTTGTGGGAGTTGATCGAGCGACGAGCCGCGATGGCGTTCACGACATGGCTGGCTGCCTTTGGGAATGGACAAGTACCGTGGACCCGGAAAACTCAGGGCTCATGATCCTCAAAGGCGGCGCTTGGTATAACGACAATCCCGAGAAGCTCAAAGTCACCGGCCGTGGTCGTGCGATTCCCTATCACAACGAAGTGAACGTGACGGATTCCGAGGGGTTATTTCGGTCGCAGATTATGAGAAGCTCCAAGAGCTGATGAAACTTGCACCCAAAGCGCCGCTAGACTTGAAGGTTGAGTCATCGCAACGGGATTAGACGCACATATCCCTCCAATAGTACCCGCCCAGGACCTCCCAAGGATTGATGGAAGCTCGTAATGAAAAATCTTGCACCGAAGGTCTTCTTG
>JALCBR010000080.1 GCA_028066245.1 Pirellulales bacterium
ACACCCCTCAAATTTGACCAATGTCAATTTCGCCCGTACGCCTGAGAGCAGGGCGTGTGGACCCCCTCGCGAAGTGACGTGCCAACGTCCGTCCGGGCGAGCGGAACGGCAATCAGACGGCACTCTGGAAGCACACTGACGGGTCGAGAATTCGCATCTGCCCTCTTCGCGCCACGGTGCTATAATCAGCGGGCCTTGAAATATAGACAGAGCTTACATTCGTCCTGAGATGGATTGGCTGGAAGGTTGACTTATGAGCTCGATCATTGATCTCTATGTGCAGCAGTACGAGTTCTTCCGTGAACGGACGCTGGCAACCTTGGACCGCGTGCGCAAGATGAGCGATCCCAACGCGGCGCTCCGTTGGCGACCCGGTGCTGGTCGCGCGCATGTTGGTTGGCAATTGATGCACATCGCCATTACCGAAGAGATCTTTGCCACAGAGCGGCTCGCGCCAGCCAAGCAAGGCGAATGGCTGGACCTGTGGCCCAGGTTCCGTGGAGGAAGCACACCGGACGATAAAGCGCCGACTGCGGAGATGATCTTCGCGGTCATGAAGGAGTCCCGGGAACACCTATTGGCGACGCTCTCCGAATACACGGAAGAACGCCTTGACGAAATCCCGGAGGCCCTGCAGGAGCGGGGCTGGACGGTGCAAAAGGTGCTGGATGTCATTGCCTGGCACGAGGGACACCATCAAGGTCAAGCTCATCTCACGCTTAACTTGTTTGAGGCGCTGTAACCGGCAAGCGGTTTTGGTCACCGCCCGAAGGCGGCGGTCCTGAGACCCTCAGCACAAGAACTCGCCGCGGTCATTGCTTCCCGTCATCGCTTGCCTTAAGCACACCGTGGCGACGACAGATCTCTAGGACGCGGTCCAACGGCATGGCTTTTGAGACCCGTCCCCCCCGCCCAGTAGTTGTTTCCGCGCGGAACAAACTGTTGAGCACAGCTTCCTCGGCGGCTTCTTTCGCCGCCTGGAACAGTGGGCTCAAACGATCGTCGCGCACCACATCGCCTGCTTGGGTGTTCTTCCGGCGGACGTAGGGAACACGTAGTTCTTCCGCCGTACTGAAGGCGATCGCGTAGTCCCCGCTGCCATGCGTCATGGGTGAACCCACAGCGGCTAAGCCCAGTAGTGCCCGCCGCGCCAATCGTTCCAGTTGCCGAGAATTCAACGGCGCATCCGTGGCCACGACAATCATGCACGACCCGTGCTCTTGGTCGTCCTCGTCGGGGAACGCCTGAACATCTTCACCGGCGTTGTCTGATGCGCGTTGTGACGATGCCGCGATCTGTTCCCGGTGACGGAAGGAACGGACGCCTAACTCTTCGCCAACAGGCGCGCCACCAACGTTGAGGATGCCGCCGAAATTCGTTTGGATCAGAATGCCGATCGTGTACCCGCCCATATGCTCCGGCAGCAGGCGCGATGCTGTTCCGATACCTCCTTTGAATCCCATGCAGCGTGTTCCAGTTCCCGCCCCCACGCAACCTTCGGCCACCTGACCGTCTCTGGCAGCTTTGATGGCCGCTAAAACATGGTTTCGGCCGACCGACATTGCCCGAATGTCGTTCAGAAAACCGTCATTGCATTCACCAACGATCGGATTAACGCTCTGCACATCTTCATTGTCGGGCAGGTTCAGTGTGTAAGCCACCAAAGCATCCGCCACCGCGAACGTGCTGACCGTGTTTGTGAGCAAGATCGGCGTTTCGATTAAGCCCAACTCTCGAACCTGGGTCACGCCGACGAGCTTGCCAAATCCGTTGCCAACGGCGATTGCAGCAGGAACTTTGTGCTGAAAGATGTTGTCATCATGCGGGAGGATGGCCGTCACACCGGTACACTGTGATTGTCCCTCGTTGAGCGTCGCATGGCCGACTGTCACACCGGAAACATCGGTGATGGCGTTGTGCTTCCCAGGCTCAAAGACCCCAATCACAATACCGGCTTCGCGCGCTCGCGGACGTGTAGCGTCTTGCTGAAGGGAACCGGACAAAGGTACAGGCTCGCTCATGGGCAAGTCACCAAGGGAAACGAAGGCAAATGGCGATGAGTGACCGCCGAACTCAACTGCCAGGACGCTGCCGCCGACCCAAGCGCCAAGAATGACGGCGATGGCGCAAACTCGCTTGCAAGTGGCGTACATGTAATCGATCTCCGAAAACCCGTTGATGTTCCCTAAGCACCCGTGACTATCCTCCCTGCATCATGCGTGCCCGCGCCATGGCATCTTCGGCTTCGGGGATCTTGCCTGCCCGTTGATAGGTCACGCTCATCGCCGTGAAACTGAAGGGATCCTCGGGAGCCAATTCACAAACCTTCTGGCCATGCTTGACCGCTTCGTCATGCTTCTGCATCCGCCCATAAATGACGGCCAGCGCGGAGTGAGCCAGGGCGAAGCTCGGGTTTTGTTCCAAGGCTTCGTGCAATTTCGCGGCAGCCTCCTCAAGTTTGCCCTGGGACTTGAGATGGTCCGCTTCGTCATAGATTTCGTGTTCCGTCGGCATCTGAATCGGAAACTCCGGCTAATGTGGAAGACAAGAAGGAAACTAAGCCAGCAAGCAAGGCTAGCAGGGTCATCTTATCATGCGAGTTCGCGACTGACGTGCCCTGGAAGCTCACTTTTTCGCATCGTTGCTGATGCGGAGATGGTCCCTGGCAACGGGAGTCCAGTCAACGACTGTACTCGGCCGATAGATATCAAACGGTCGCGCTGGGTCTCGTAAGCCTGCCACCGCCACAACTCAGGAGTCGCGAATGCTCGCTCAGGTCCACCCGCTGTCGTATGTCAGTCCTGATGCGGAACTTGGAGCCGGGACAACCGTTGGGCCTTTCGCGGTGATCGAGGAGAACGTCCAAACAGGACCAAATTGCAGCATTCACGCACATGCCGTCTTGAAACGCGGAATTCAGCTTGGCGCGGACAACATTGTCGGCGAGTACGCCGTGCTCGGAGGGGAGCCGCAACATATCGTGCCTCCGGAAATGACCGGCGGTTTGACGATTGGCCACCGCAACGTCTTTCGGGAGCACGTGACAATCCACCGTGCGATGCGTGCGGGTGCGGAAACAGTCATTGGTGACGGAAATCTTTTGATGGTCAACGCCCACGTGGCGCATGATTGCTTGCTGGAGAGCCAGATCATCTTGGCCAACAACGTTATGCTGGCCGGCCACGTGGAAGTGCAAAGCCGTGCCTACCTGGGCGGTGCTGTGGGCGTTCATCAGTTTTGCCGTGTCGGCACACTCGCCATGATCGGCGGCCAGGCACGCGTCACCAAAGATGTCCCTCCCTATGTGACTGTTGATGGAGACTCATCCTGTATCGTCGGCTTGAACCTTGTCGGGTTGCGTCGCGGGGGTTTCTCCGTGGAGGAGCTGGGGGAATTGAAAGACGCGTATCGCTTCATTTATCGCAGCGGCCTGTTGTGGTCAGACCTCCAGGAGCAGATGCGTCAACGTTTCACATCCACGTGCACTTCTGCCTTTTCGAAGTTCTTTGCCGTGGGCAATCGCGGCTTCACGCCCGAACGCCGTGGACCTGTTGCACGTTCCATTATCAAGCTCCCTGAAATCCCAAGTGATGGTTCGCCCGCCGCGCCAACGTTGAGGAAGACCGGATGACCAGACTCTTTACACCTTCGATTTGAGTCATGGCAAGTCGAAAAGTGCTCATTTATCAAGAGGACGCCCTCCGCTTGGAAAACCGTCGAAAATGGCAGGTACGCCGATGAGCACGGCTGTCAGCCCCCCGTTGGCGGGAGTCGTAACGCGCGATGCCTAAAAGCTGGCTTCTCGCGAGCACTGACAGCAAGCCGGCATGCAATTTGGTTCAAAGCCGTGCAATTCTTTTGTTGCTTGCGTAACACTGCTTCGTTAAGCTTGCTAATCGGTCATGGCATTGCTTGCCGTGTGCCGAGTATGTACTTCGGGGATGCAGGCAGTTTGAACCGCTCCCCAAGTCGCCCCCCGCCGGCGAGTTCCAACGCCGCCACTATCCCACCTTCGCCAATTGACGGGTCCCGCCATGAGCATCCGCATTGCGTATGCGGCTCGTTTCGTTTGTCTCGCTGCTATTTGCCAGCTGTGCGTCTCCCTAACCTCCGTGCCCGTGAGTGCACAGGAAATTGCCAGTTTGCGGCGGCTCGATGCAAATCATGATGGCAAGCTGGAAACACGTGAGATCCCACGAAATGATCTGCCTGTCGTCATGCGATTGGCAGAGCTCGCAGATCTGAATACGAAGCGGCCTTTGCCCATCAAAAAGCTTGAAAGCGCTGTCGCAAAGTTAGCGAAGCAAGGCCGTGATGGTCGCAAGGGAGATAAAAAGGACGGCAACCAAAATTCGTCTGGCGTTCCCGGATTTGGAAATGGCGCAGGACTGACTTTTTTGCCTGGTTTTGGCGCAACTCCGGATGAGGTCACCACAGCCGACCTCCAATTGGCAAAGGAAAGTTTAAAACGCTTCGACCGTGACGATGACGGAGTTTTGACGGAGAGGGAAGCGCGGCGACTGCGGTTGAGCGGTAAGACCATGCGGTTTGACCGGAACAACGATGAGCGACTTGACGAGTTCGAAGTGGCTGCCGCTCTGGCCGCACATCGCGCGAGCGGTCGGAAGTTTAATCCAGAGAATGATGATGACGACGACGACCGACGCGATCGCCGACGGCGAGATCGGGATGATGATGAGCGTCGTGATCGAGACCGAAACAGAGACGGTCGCGATAGGAGGCGTGAGATTTCACGTTTGGCCGAAGGCATCATGGATCACTATGACGTCGATGGAGACGGTAGTCTCTCGCCTTTGGAGTGTGAACTTGCCGGGCATGACATGCAACTGACTGACGTGAATGGCGATCAAGCGGTTTCTGAAGACGAACTGGAAGCGTGGATCAGTGAAAACTATCCGGAGCCCGAAGAGGAACAATCATCGATGGAATTGCCGCAGTGGTTCCTCGATAAGGACACCAATGGCGACGGACAGGTTGCGATGTTCGAATTCGAACGGAAGTGGACGGACGACCGCGCAGCAGAGTTTGAATCCTATGACACCGATTCTGACGGAATCATCACGCGCAGAGAAGTTCTCGTTGCTGCGACAATCAAAGGCGATTACCGAAACAACGTTGCGTTGGTCATTCCCGCTGAGTCGACCGTTGTCTCGGAAATCGAGATCACGGATGACTTCATCCTTGCTGACCTGAACGTGCATGTTTGGATTACGCATTCCCGCGACGAGGACTTGGAAATCTACCTGATTGCGCCGTCAGGAGATCGGATTGAACTGGCGGACGATGTCGGCGGCGGCGATGACAACTTTGACGGGACAATCTTTGATGACGAGGCAAGTGAAGATCTCGAAGATGGTGATCCGCCATTCGCGGGCCGGTACCGACCGAGTCGCGGGCGCAGAAGCCAATTACCACACCTAGAAAGCCTCTATAATCGTGAGAACCCTTCCAACATCCGAGGGCGTTGGCAGTTGCAAGTTATCAACGAGGACAGCGACCGGCCGGGCATGCTTCACCGCTGGGCCTTGACGGCAGAACGACGTGGACGCACGCGTAATCGCGTTCAACCATAGTCCACCTGGCACAAGAATCGTCCACGGCAAGATCGCATTATCGCTGTGCCACCAAGCCCTCAGGAAATCTTGCCTTTTGGGAACCTTGATTGCAGGCCCGGGGAAGGCGACAAAAGAAGAACCGCACGGCGAGGCCTTATTCGGGCATTCACCGTGCGGTTGTGATTTACACTTGCTGCTCAAAGGTAAGAGCTGTGATCAGCTCTTTTCACCGCCGGGAAGCTTGCCTTCTTGTAGCAGTTTGCCGAAGGAGGGCGAGTTGTCGTCACCGGCGACACTCTTCATTTCCTCAACTTTTTTGAGAGCTTCTTTGATCTTCGCCGGCTTGTTCATATCAGTTTTTCGATCAAGCAGCTTAGCGAGTTCTTCGCCATAGGCGTTGCGGTCCTTTTTGTTCGTGCCGACATGGCAAACGTTGCATTTGACTTCTTCAACTTTCTTTGCGAATTCCGTCCCCTCCTTGACATACATCGCGTCAAACTCTTTCTTAAAGGGCGGGATCGCAAAGGCATCACGGACAACCGCGCCAGCGACCGACAATCCCATCAGCGCTAGAAGCGTGAATGTGACGAGTTTTTTCATTTTTGCGGACTCTCCAAAACTGAACTCAAACGAAGGAAGCAAACCCTTGGAAAACTCTACGTTTTCCGCAGGAATTAAAGGCAGGGAAAAGCAGTCGCTTTGTATAAGCGACGTCAATGGCGGGGGAACTCTGGATGAGGTACTCTCCCATTAGTAATCTCTGGGATAACTCTGTCAAGCGTCAGCACTCCTCCTGGCGGTGACAGACGGAGTAACGGATGTAAGCTGATGTATTTTTTGCACTCCAAACGCCAATATTGACTGGTGAAAACTATTATGGCCGATGCAGACCACGCTGGCTTTGACCCACAGGAAAATGAGGACGGATTGCCACAAGGGGCAATGGATGATGATGATTTTGATGATGACTTCGATGATGATTTCGAAGAGCAGTTGAACTCGGACTTGGAAGACGAGATCAGTGAAAAATTCGCGGATGACGGTTTCGAGGACATCCTCGCAGGGAAGAAACCGATCGATCCTAGTGTATTTCGTGGCGAGAATGACGATGCCGAGGAGGGATCTCCTCCAGCTGAGAAGGATGCTGAGAAAGACGAAGATTAACAGTGCGATTTGCTGTCTGTAGAGGGCAAGTATCGTGCCGCTGCTGATGATTCGTTAATGAGGCACTTGGGCGATGCCAGCTTCCGCTAGCCTGTGCACAATTCTGCAATAATTTCGCTCGATATATCCATATTTTTCTTAGACAAATCCACGAAAAACGCGTGACTAATCGCCGCCTGAGGGGTACCATGACCCCTCTATGGAGCTGCCTCTAGGATGAGAAGTGAGAGCACAAGCGGCAATTGGAATCACGCACCCAATGTCGTTTTTCGTGGGCATCAATTCCGATTTTCTTTGTAATCGAAAAAGTCTCACTGGGGCCGATCGAGTGTGAGTCACGGGGCAACCGGGGCTCAGCAAAGCTAGGGAAACCCTAGCGATCGTATGAGGTGACGAGTGACTGGCAAATCGTTGCGCAATATCGATCATTTTGACGATCTTTGTCCTCAAGCTGAGCCAGCCACAGCTTCTGTCAGGCGCTGGCGAAGCCAGGATCAACTGGAGTTTGATACGGAGTTTTACCTGCGCATTCTGGAGCAAAGTCCTAAGTCCACGGATATCCTCAGGATCATTGGCGAACTCCTCTCTCATCGCGGCCAGCATCAGGCTGCTCTCGCGGTTGACATGCGGCTCGCAGAGCTGTGCCCCAAAGATTGTGTTGTGCATTACAACTTGGCTTGCAGCTTGGCACAGCTGGGAAAACAGCGCGAAGCAGTGAAAGAATTGCAGCGGGCCTTTGACTACGGGTACTCCGATGTTGAACACATGGAACGGGACCCGGATTTGGCCCCACTGCGCTGTAGTTCCGCGTATCAGTCGCTGGTGGACGAATTGACTGCGGCTTCGGGAGAGTTCTATCTAGAAATCGATCTCGAAGATCTCAAAGAAGATTAGACCATTGCGGTGGGAGCCAATCTGTAGCGAAACCGCGCAAGTTTTTTTGATTTCTCCTTAGTGTTCTGGCACGTGTTCGATCTCCTTGCACGTGTCGTACTCGGTGAATAATCCGGCCCAAATCACCTCGGATGGGGTTAGAATGAGTGAGGTTGGAAGGCCAGCGGGATTACATGCGAGCAGCTGTGCGATGATCTAAGTCGCTACGAGATGACCGTGGGGATTGACCGCAGCAAGAAGTTCCAGCCAACACAGAATGGTGGCAGATTCCATCATCCAAAACGATGATTTGAACCGAATTTGCTAGGGGGACAGCAGCGCGCACTGACGCGTTTCGGGAGGAAATCTGTTGCTGCAAATGTCACTCTGCTTGCAGTTGCTTTCGGGTTTGTGATTGCAAAATGATCTCGTCCAAGGCCCGCAGACCGGCTTGCCAAAACCGCGCGTTACAAAACGGCACCGCCCGACGGAGAAATCATGTCGACATCAACCCGTTCGCCAGCAGTCGCCAAGGATGCTCCCGAAAGGGACGACGTCACGGTTCCCGATATCAGCTTGATTGATGACGGGCACGAATACGAGTCGAGCGGAATGCCCGCGTGGATCATCAGATCCATCATCGGCATCTGTTTGATTGCAGTGCTGGGTGGCGGCGGCTGGGCACTTTACTCCTATGTTGGGGGGCCTAGCGAAGCGAAGTCGAACGATGTGCCCGTTCACACGGTGCAGTTGGAAAACATGGTTGTTGAGGTCACGGAAATGGGCGCGCTGGAAAGCGCGGAGAACCTCGACATCAAGTGCGAAGTCGCCGGCGGAACAACCGTCCTCTGGATTATCGAAGACGGTGAACAGGTCGTCGAAGGTCAGGAACTTGTCAGGCTGGACGATTCCTCTCTGCGCGAAGAAGTCACTCAACAAGAAATCGTTGTTGAACGAGCGCGATCAACCAAAATCCAAGCGGAGAAGAACGTTGAAGTCGCCAAGATCAACGTTCGTGAGTACGAAGAGGGCACCTTCGTTCAAGAGTTGCAAACACTGGAATCACAGGTCGTAGTGGCCGAGGAGAACCTCCGCAGCGCGCGCAACGCTCTGGAACACACACAGCGCATGTTTCGCAAAGGCTATGCAACGCAGTTGGAGCTTGAAGCACAAAAGTTCGCCGTGCGGCGCGGCGAACTGGACTTGGCTTCCGCGGAAACCGCTCGTGACGTACTGAAGAATTTCACCAAAGAGAAGATGTTGGAGGACTTAAAGAGCCAGGTCGCTACGGCTGAAGCCTCGCTTTCGTCAGAACGTAAAGCGCTTGAACTGGAAGAAATGAAGCTCGAGCGATTCAAGGTCCAATTGACCAAGTGTGTCATCACGGCACCTAAGTCAGGCATGGTGGTCTACGCCAATGAGCAGGGCTGGCGCGGCAATGACGAGGTGCAGATCGGCGAAGGTGCTGCGATTCGCGAACGGCAAACGATCCTCCGCCTGCCAGAACTCTCCAAGATGCAGGTCAAGGTTGCGGTCCACGAGAACAAGGTGGAGAACCTCGTTCCCGGCATGCGGGCCAACGTGAAAGTGCTGGATACCACACTGCAGGGCACCGTGACAACGATTGCCAACCAGCCTGCGCAGACCAGCAAGTGGTTTGGTAGCGCGGCCAAGAAATACGATACGGTGATCGCCATTGATGATTCGTCGCGGGGAAGTCTGGACCTCAAACCCGGCATGACGGCGGAAGCCACGATTTTGATTGAGAACCTGACCGACCAAGTCGCGGTGCCTCGCGCGGCCGTCTATGAAGGTCATGTTTGGGTCCAAGAGGACTCTGGGAAGTTTGACATGCGCAAAGTCACTCTTGGCCCCATGAACGTGACATACGCAGCAATCCAAGAAGGCTTGGCTGTTGGAGATGTCGTTGCCACGAACATCAAGAGTTTTAAGGCAGACATCGCCAAACTTAACCGAGACCGTCCGGAGTTGAGTGCTGAAGAACGCTTTGGCGCGGGCGCACCAACAGAGTTGAGTTCAGGAGCCGGGCGAGAACAGGGCGGCCAGGGGCGGGAAAGTCGAGGACGTGGCGGGCAAGGAGGCGGCGACCAGGGCCGCGGTTTCGGAGCACAGTCCGCGCTGTCAGGACTTGATGCCAACAGTGATGGAGTCATCACCCGTGACGAACTCTCTAGCATGCCCTTCGCCGATAAGTTCGACGAAATGGATTCCAACGGAGACGGCGAAATCAGCATGACCGAACTGTCAGCAGCCATGAAGGCATTCGCAGGATCAAATAAGTAAATGATCGCCGACGCCTGAGCGCATCTGGTCTCCGCCGATCTTGGAATGCCACCGCCGTGCTTAAGAAGATTCTGCTCACACTCCGACTTGGCTTCTTCAGCTTGCTCTTGCACAAGATGCGGTCTTCGCTGGCCGTATTGGGAATCATGATCGGTGTGACGGCCGTGATCTGGCTGGTGGCGCTTGGCGAAGGAGTCAGCCAAGAGGCTCAGCGGCAGATTAAGGACTTGGGCGCAACCAACATCATTGTCAAAAGCGTCAAGCCAGCGGCTGGTTCGTCCGCTGATGAAGGCGCCCGCTTCCTACCCTACGGGATTTTGCGGGAAGACTATGACCGCCTGCTAGGCAACATTCCGTGGATTCGGCAAGCCGTGCCGATGCGGGAAATTTCTCGGGAGTTTCGCCATCGCGCGCGGAGCCACCAAGGTCAGCTCGTGGGTTGCACCGGCGAGTATCTGGAGCTGAATCAGCTCTCACTTTGGGATGGGCGATTCATCAACGCAGACGATCAGAAATTGCTCGCGAATTACTGTGTGATTGCCCAGAGCGTCGCTGAGCAGCTCTTCCCCACAGAGAATCCCATCAATCAATCGCTTCAGATTGATAGCGACTTCTATCAGATCATTGGAATAACCGCGGACCGTGATCCGTCCGCGGCCATCGGCGGCAGTCTTGCTGGACGGGACTACAACTCCGACGTCTACATCCCGCTGGAAACCTTACGGGCTCGGATCGGCGATCAGGTCATGACAGGCCGGTCCAACAGCATGGAAGGGGAAATTGTCGAGCTAAGCCAGATCACGATCGGCGTGGCGAACATCGAACAAGTGGACCACGCCGCGGACATCATCCGTGAGTTGCTTTCTCGTAACCACCCCAACGAAGACTATGCCGTCATCGTTCCCAAGGAACTTCTCCGCCAGGCGGAAAACATGCGGATGATGTTTAACGCCCTGCTGATTCTGATCGCCGGAATTTCGCTTCTGGTCGGAGGAATTGGCATCATGAACATCATGCTAGCCACGGTGACAGAACGGACGCGGGAAATCGGAATTCGTCGCGCGTTAGGAGCAACGCGCGCCGACATCATCCAGCAGTTCCTGGTGGAGTCAGTTGTGCTGACGGGTATCGGCGGGGCGCTTGGCGTGGCGGTTGGTTTCTTTTGCAAGCCGGCCACGAATTCAATCCGTAAATTCCTCAACACGTTCTTCCCCGACTCCATGGCATCTGTTCCGGCATCAATTCAGAACCTGGAACCACAGGTTGCCTATTGGTCGGTTGCGGTAGCGTTTGGGATTTCTGTGGGCGTGGGGCTGTTGTTTGGTTTATATCCGGCCCGTCGGGCAGCCATGATGGATCCCATTGAAGCATTGCGGCATGAGTAACGCAGAGTTTGAGAGCGAAATCTGATCGTATAGAAGTTGCCCGAGTCGACGCGATGTCGAAGAGCGCGACGTAGGAACTTGACGAACTTTCCATGTCCACGTCTGAACCTCACGCCCGATTTTCCAGCCGGCTTCCCTCCGCCGAGAACGGTCATGACGCGCGCAGCCGGCAGGCGGCGCGGGTAGTCAACCTCCGCAAAGAGTATCACCTGGGCGGAAACAACATCGTCCACGCGCTCCGTGGTGTCTCGCTCGATTTTCCTGAAGGGGATTTTGTGGCGATCATGGGGCAGTCAGGATCCGGAAAGAGCACGCTGCTCAACCTGCTGGGCTGCCTGGACCGGCCGACCTCCGGACAATACTTTTTGGGCGGGCAAGACGTGTCGCGACTTTCCGACTATGAACTTTCTCGCGTTCGTGGTCGCTTATTGGGCTTCATCTTTCAGTCATACAACCTGATCCCACAACTGACGGTTGTGGAGAACATTCAAGCGCCGCTGTTCTACCAGGGCCGGGTTGGTGGAAAGGAGACGGAGCGTTGTGTCCGGCTAGCTACGATGGTGGGATTGCGTGAACGGCTCGATCACCGTCCGTTTCAACTCTCAGGCGGGCAGCAGCAGCGCGTTGCGATTGCCAGAGCGCTGGTCAACAACCCTCGCGTGATCCTGGCGGATGAGCCGACCGGAAATCTGGATTCGCAAACGGGGGAGGAAATCATGCGACTCTTGGAAGCACTCAATGAATCTGGCCGTACGATCATCATGGTCACCCACGAGTTGGATATTGCTCAACGTGCCAAACGAGTGGTGGTGATGCGAGACGGTTTGCTGGAAGCGGCCCATTGATCCCGCCGTTGCACCTTGAGCGGGTCACTGCGTTTGAGCGCAGATCCTTTTCTCCCCGAAGTCAGCTGCTGCCTTCGGCTATTGTTCAATCGAGCCGCATTCCGGGGCTACGGTCGCCGCTTTCGTGTTGGCCGAATTAGGAACTAGGCACAGAAACCGGAGCGGATCGGCGCCGGTGTTGCGGAACTGATGGACTTCATCAGGCGGGATATACACGACAGTGCCGGGTGTCAACGTGTGCTCTTTGTCCCCCTCCATCACAACGCCCTGACCAGCGAGCACAAAGACCTCATGCTCGTAAGGGTGATTGTGCCGCGGCGTGTAACCGCCCGCTGCCACCTCAAACTGGCGCATGGCAAAGTTCGGAGCTCCGTCATCCTCGTCGACCAACCAGCGCACTTGACAACGCTCTGCACCAGGCATGACCACTTCCTGCAGTTTGACGGCTTCAGCCGGTGTGACTTTCATCAGCTTGTGCTCCTTCCGAATTGATTGAGTTCTTTTCGCTGCGGCTTTGCCAAAATCGAGTCCAGAAGTCGTCGGTGACCATCGCCGCAAGGCATAGGACGATCAGCGAGCCAACTTCCCAGATCAACAGCGACGTTCCGTGCGATTCCAGAAAGCCCAACAAGCCTGACCGCGGTTCGGCTTCCAGTGGGTCGCGGATCACCGCCAAGCTCATCAGCCAGTATGCGCAGACCGTGACCACGAACGCGAAACCCACGAGCGAAAGCAACAGGAAAAACGGGTTCTTGATGACCTGAGGTTTGGGCATAGTTGGTCAAGCAGTTGTTGCCAGTGTTTGGCGTTCACTTACCTCATTGTGCTAGCTGGAATAAATGAACGGGCATCCAGCTTATTCTACTCATCGAATGCGGTGGCAAAATGGCCAGGGGAAACTACCACCATCGGAAAATGCCATCGCGGTGTATCTTGCAGGGGCTGGGTATGGTGCCTAGTGCTCGCTAGAATCTCTTGATTCCGGAAGCGGACACAACGGGTGCGATTCTAGATAATTCCGGGGCAAGGCCCCCTTTATTGGCAAGGTGTCAATGACCGCAGCTCTGCCAGCGGGCAATGCTATCGACAAGCTGAGACAGGCGAGCCCAACCGTGCTGCCGTCAATGCTGCAATGCGATTTTACCAATCTGGAGCGTGAAGTCCGCCGATTAGAAGACGCAGGAGTCTCTGGACTTCATCTGGATGTGATGGATGGGCATTTCGTGCCCAATTTCACCTACGGTTTGACGATCATCGACGCGTTTCGCAAGCTCACGGAGCTTCCACTGGACGCCCATTTGATGATCGCCAACCCAGGCGAATATGCGGCCCAGTTTGTGGACGCGGGGGCGGACATTGTGACGATTCACATTGAAGCTGCAGAAAACACGGAAGAAATCCTGGGCGAGATCAAGTCTCGCGGTGCGGCAGCGGGGCTAGCGGTGAACCCAAGTACTTCGCTGGACGCGATTTCTGACGTTCAGCACCTGGCCGACCTTTTGCTGGTGATGAGTGTCCAGCCTGGCTTTGGGGGACAATCATTTCAGGAAGTCGCCCTGGAAAAGCTGGTCGCCTTGCGTGACAATGGCAAGCTTACCGCCTTGTTGGAAGTTGATGGTGGGGTCAATGATCAGACCATCGGTCGTTGTGCGTCCGCGGGGGCTGACTTGGCTGTTGTGGGCTCGGCAATTTTCGCTCACGAGGATTATTCCGCCCGACTTTCTGCTTTGATGCACACGCTGCGTGGGGACTGAGCGCCGGAACCGCTGGTTGGCCGTTTCGCCGCTTTGTTTCAGCCGTCGAGGACGATTCGCAAATGTTCAAGATGATCTTGATCCGCCCTGGATCAACTGACTTTGATTCCCAGGGCCGGATCCAAGGGAACCTGGATGTTCCGCTCAACTCGCAAGGAAGCGCGGAAGTTGCGGATCTAGCATCTGAGCTGGCGCCGCATTCGTTGGATGTGATCTACTCCGCCAAATGTGAACCATCGGCGGGGACGGCTGACGCATTGGCAGAACGCCTGGGCGTCAAAGTCAAACGGCTTGAAGGTCTCCGCAACGTGGATCATGGCCTATGGCAAGGGATGTGTGTGGAAGAAGTTCGCCGCACACAGCCGTGGGTTTTCAAGGCGTCGCGGAGCACGCCAGAGTGCATTTGCCCGCCACATGGTGAGACCATGCAATCCGCTCAAGAGCGCGTTGTGCATTCCATCAGCAAGTTGATTCGCAAGTTCACCGTCACTGGGTCCAACGGAAAACTCACAGCCACGGTGGGCGTCGTTGCACCAACGCCGGTCCTGCACTTGATCCACACAATGCTGACGGACGAGCCGACGGTCGATTTCTGGGAAACGGACGAAAAGCCCGATCCGATCGAGATTCTCGAAGTGCATTCGCCTTCAAACGCCACCTAATATTGCTCTCCTTCAAATCCTTCTCCTCTGTGTGATATGGCTAGCACAAACACAGATTCACGAGCCTGGCTCTCCAGCCCTGCGGCGGTGAAGAAGGGCGTGCCTGAAGGGCTATGGAAACTGTGTGAAGGCTGCAACCAAACCATCTTCTGGAAAGAAGCCGCCAAGCGGCAAAACGTCTGCCCGGAATGCGACCATCACTGGTACGTCTCTGCGCCGGACCGGATTGCCCAGATCTTAGACGAAGGAACTTTTGAAGAATGGTTTGACGATCTGGAACCCGCAGATCCACTCGGCTTTGCGGACAAGCGATCTTACGCGGATCGCGTCAAAGCTGAGCAGCGTCGTACCGGAATGCGAGACGCTGCCATCGTCGGCAGCGGCATGATTCGAGCCCGCCGTGTTGCGTTTGCCGTGACCGACTCTGCCTTCATCATGGGCAGCATGGGATCTGTCGTCGGCGAGAAGCTCGCCAGAACGGTGGAGCGGGCGATGGAGCTGAACTTGCCGTTGATCATCGTCAGTGGCTCAGGCGGTGGTGCTCGGATGCATGAAGGCATCCTCTCCCTGATGCAGATGGCCAAAGTCTCCGCTGCACTAGCCCGGTATGACGAAGCAGGCGGCCTGTTCATTTCCGTGCTCACCAATCCCACCATGGGCGGTGTGGCAGCCAGCTTTGCGTCACTGGGAGATCTGGTCTTTGCCGAACCGCGAGCGTTGATCGGCTTCGCCGGGCCGCGCGTCATCAAGGCCGCGATCCGGATTGAATTGCCGCCGGGCTTCCAGACCAGCGAGTTCTTCCTGGAACATGGCTTTGTCGATCGCATCGTGCATCGTCGCGATTTGAAAACAGAAATCGCCAGAGCGATCGATTACTGCGGCAAATAGCCGTGATGGCAAAGCCCTCTTAATCATGGGCCTGGATTTCTTGGCTTCTCTGGCCTAAAAAAACAAGCTGAAGGGCCAGGCCCGCGTAGCTTAAGTCGCGCTGACCGTACACCTATCCGACTCATCAATTCCCCCTCACTTTGTGGTCGCGAATGAATATCTCTGGTTCCACTTTCTTTGTCACAGGAGCGAGTTCTGGATTGGGAGAAAGTTGCGCCCGTAGGTTTCACGCCGCTGGCGGTCATGTGCTCATGGCGGATCTCAACCGGGAGCGTGGCGAAAACGTCGCGGCGGAATTGGGCGAGCGCGCCCGTTTTGTAGTCACAGATGTGACGAGTGAAGAGAGTGTGGCCGCTGCGGTGAATGAAGCCGTGAGCACGTTTGGAGGACTTTCAGGTGCGGTCAATTGTGCAGGCATTGTGCTTGGCAAACGTGTTCTCGGTCGTGAAGCTCCGCACGAACTGGATGCCTTTGCGCGAGTGATCAATGTCAATCTGGTCGGCACGTTCAACGTTATTCGTTTGGTCGCGGCCCAGATGAGTAAACAGGATGCTGGAGAAGACGGCGAACGCGGAGTCATCATCAACACGGCCAGTTGTGCTGCATTCGAAGGCCAGACTGGTCAGGCGGCCTATTCGGCATCTAAAGCCGGCGTAGCTGGGATGACGCTTCCCATTGCCCGGGAGTTGGCCAAGTTCGGAATTCGTGTGATGACGATCGCCCCCGGAACGTTTGACACGCCAATGATGGGGGGAATGACCGAAGAGATCCGTGCTTCACTCGCAGCGCAGATTCCCTTCCCTTCCCGGTTCGGACATCCGGATGAATACGCAAAGCTTGCCGAGCACATTGTTTCTAATCGCATGCTAAACGGCGAAGTGATCCGGCTGGACGGCGCTCTGCGCATGGGTGCAAAGTAACTCTTGCTGCAAACTGATGTTGACGAGCCTCTCTCTCGATACATTCGCGCTACTGATTCGCGCAACAGCTTCGTGATCAGGTCTGAAATGGCTGGTGTCGGTCGGTCTGACCGCCGCACGGGCGCAATTGAATCGGTTATCGCGATCACAGAATGGCGTCACATCATTCCGGGGAAACCGACCCGGAACTGATTGCTAAGTCCTCTCGTACCCTTGGGCCGAACCTTCGGAATGGATTCGCCCTATCGGAAGGTTCCTGGCGAAGACCATTCGGTCGCATGAACCGCCGAGCATTCATGGAGAGGAATGAAATGAAACGAATTCTCCTCGCTTCGCTCGCGAGCAGTTTGTTGCTTGTGGCCTCTTCACGCTGTGTCCAGGCTCAGGATGTCACGGAACTTCCAACTGCTGGGCAGGACGCCGTGCTTGATTCTCCCAGCGCCCGCTCGTTTGCACCCGAGTCATCACCCGATACGTGGGCAAACCCAGCCATTGACGGCTATGGATGTGGAGCCTGCGGATACTCGCACTGCTGCTATTCAGACTGTGGCACAGGCTACTGCAACGATGGCTGTGGTCATGGCAGTGTACTTTCTCAGATTATTAACCAGTTTTGCCCCAGTGACCGCTGCTTCACGGGATTCGTCAGCCCGATCACGAATCCAGTTTTCTTTGAAGATCCCCGCACACTCACGGAAGCCAGGGCGTTGTTTATCAACCACAGCTTGCCGGATACCCTAGGTGGTGGCGATGTCCAGGTCTACGCACTGCAGCTTCGCGCCGCGCTGAATGATCGTCTATCGGTGATTGCCATCAAAGACGGATTTGTCGTCGGTCAACCCAACGCTCCTCATGATGATGGCTGGGCGGATATCGGCATCGGCTTCAAGTATTTGTTATGGGCAGACTGCTGCCAGCAACGATTGTTGGCTGGCGGAATCACCTATGAAGTCCCCAATGGCCAACGCCGAGCCTTGCAAGGAAACGGCGACGGTGAATTCAACGCCTTTTTGAGCGGCGCGGCGCGGCTATGGGATGCGGTCAACTGGATGGGTATCATCGGCGTTCGCGTTCCCACCGACCACAACGAAGAGAATCAGATCTTATACTACTCCAATCACATCAGTCGGCGATTCGGATGCTCGAACATCTACCTGGTCAGCGAGACGAACGTCTATCACTACCTGCGGTCGGGAAACCAGACAGCGTTGGCAGGCATCGGAGGACTTGATCTCTATAACTTCGGCTCGACAGGCGTGGCGGGGAACACGGTCGTCACCAGTGCATGGGGCGTGAAGTTCAAGCCCGACCCCTCCACGGAGATCGGACTAGCGTTTGAAGTCCCGGTCACCAATCGCGAAGATGTCCTCGATGACCGGCTAACGGTTGATTGGATCTTCCGCTATTGACCGTAGAGCGCGTCCTTCTGCGTGCGATAGCGAATCAAACACCAAAGCACTGCAAGTTCATCGCTTGCAGCGCTTCGCTTGTTGCGGGAGTTTCCATACACGCCTGTTCGATTCCGCTTGAATGGAGATCATTCCGTCCTTCGCATGGCAACATCGACAATCACCGGAAGATGATCGCTGCCGATCTGTGGGGCCAGCCGCCGATCCAACACTGCCAAGTCAGGACTGACCAGCACGTGATCCAACGGAATGGTCAGAGGGGCAAATCCGAACGGTCAAGTGCCGTGGAGGCCGAACCCTTGCCGGCTGTCACGCAGGTTTGCATCACGGAGCAAATCTGCAAATCGCGGCGACCAGGAAGTCGTGTTCAAGTCCCCCAGCACCACAACCGGCCCTGTAGTCCGGCTCACAAGTTCCGCTAGTGCCACGAGTTGCCGATCACGTGTCTTGGCATATTGGGAACTCACGGGAGGGAGTGGGTGTGTACTGATGAAAGTGATGATGTCCTCACCGATCTCAGCCTGGGCGCTAATCGTTGGGACTGTGGAACCGGCCAACTCGATGACCTTCACCTCTTTCATTGGCACGCGGCTGTAGACGGCCATGCCGAAGTTGTCGCCGCGCGGTTGCAATTCGCGATAAGGGTATGTGTCGTTCAGTGAACTCAGCGCTTCAATCCAAGCTCCGTTGGTTTCCAACAGCACGATGACATCCGGACGCCCATGCTCGATCAAATCCAGCAACCGCTGATGATTGGCATTGGCCGTATGGACGTTAGCGAGCAAGAACCGCAGGGATGATCCGTGAGCCGTCGCCGGGGTTGCCGGGATGTACAGCGGAGCCAGCTGCCAACCGCAAAGGATCAAGCCAACACTCGCCAGCAGTATGATCCATCGACGCCGAAGGCATACTCCCAACAGCAGGGCAATTGCGAGGCCAATCGCATATTGCAGGGGAAAGTGCGTGACCAGTTCCAGAGTCCAGTGCCAGCGAGCTCCTAGTGAAGCCAGCATGGGGAGCAACGTCATGAGCAGACAATAAATGGCAATCCGCATCCCCATTGCGCGGCGTCGTGAGATTTTCTCGCTTGGTCCTGTAAATCCTCCTGCTCTGGTGCTGCTCAAGTTTGACATTGATTGAGTGACGCCAGAGTTTGTGGACGCCTGGGCGAAACGACCCTAGGCGCGTTACATTCTAGCTGGCTGCCATGCCCCGTGGCGAATCACCCGGGCTGCCGGGAGGTCAATTCCTTGTTCATTCTGAGAGTCTGTTTCCGATGAATTCCCATCCGACAGCACCGGCCGCTGGCCGTCCCTCGCAGGCGTCCGAAGCGCCGAGCACCGAAGTTTCACTCTCACCGAGCGAGGGTTGGCATTGCACCCATTCGTATTACACGTTTGACCGCCGGATGTTGGCGGAGATGAGCGCTGAAACGATTGAGCGCGGTCGTCAGGAATTCACGGAGGTGCTTGCCCCAACGGCAAGCGGTGCGCCGCAGCGAGTGCAGGTTTCTGCTGTGGCCGGACACAAAGCCGATCTTGGCTTGATGCTGCTGGACACAGACCCGCTGGTGATCGATTCCGTACACCAGCAGTTGATGGCATCAACGTTAGGGCCTGCGCTCATTCCGACGTAC
This sequence comes from Pirellulales bacterium, assembly GCA_028066245.1. Taxonomy (GTDB): domain Bacteria; phylum Planctomycetota; class Planctomycetia; order Pirellulales; family S012-138; genus CALJLD01. Next base: position 19,417 of record JALCBR010000080.1, read on the forward strand.
TCGTTTGTTTCGCTGACGGAAGTATCTGAATACGTCCCCACTGTGGAACGCTACGGAGACCGACTGGTTGAGGAGGGCGTTGAGCGGGACAGCCCGGCATTCAACGCCAAGCTTAAAGCTTATCAGCAACGGGAAGTCATGATGCGTAAGCAACGTTTGACACCGGACCTACCGGAGTGGCCGTCTACGTGCTTCTACCCGATGAACAAGAAGCGGAAAGTGGGTGAAAACTGGTTCCTGCTGGACTTTGATGACCGCAACAAACTCATGGCCGAACATGGCCGTACCGGCATGACCTTCGGCGGACGCGTCACGCAATTGATCACTGTAGGCGTGGGACTGGAAGATTGGGAATGGGGCGTTACGCTGTGGGCTCGCAACCCGGAGTTCCTCAAGGAAATCGTCTACAAGATGCGGTTTGATGAGGCGAGTGCCCGCTACGCAGAGTTTGGGCCGTTCTACACCAGCTATGTGATGTCCGCGGCTGAAGTGCTGGATCATTGCCGGATTGGCGAGTGAACGTGTGAGGCTTTCGCGCCGATTCCGTGAACCTGACCGATTGCCGTAGTTCCTTTCCAAGACTCACACTCCCCCGACGAACTGTCTTTATCAGGCTGTTGAATATCAACAGCCTGTGCGAATCTCAAAGACGCCATTCCAAAGCGTGGCACAAACGTGCCGAGATTTGCAAGCTGCGCGCGATTCACTCTCGCATTTGGCCCTATTGAAAACGCCACAATGGCGTTTTCAATAGCCTGCTCGTGCGGTCTCGCTGTACTGCGGCAACAACCTCGTGGAGTTTTTGGGAGCTGAGATTTGAATAGCTACTACGCTGGCTGGGGTACGCTAATGCTGATCAACGCCGGACTTGCCCAAGGCAAAAACCGTAGCGGGTTGGCTTGGTTTCTGATCTCGATCTTCCTTGGCCCCATCGCAACACTGTTGATTGTGCTGCTGGATCCAATCCCATCCGGCATACGTAACAAGCACTCGCCGACGTATTAGCGATCTGGCTGTCTCGGCGCATCTTTGGCTTCCAGATCACCCAGCGCGTATTGGATGCCGTTGAGGTAGTACCTCATGACCTGCGAGTTCCAAAAGATTTCTTCGCGATGCCCAAGAGAGCCGTAGAAGACGCGCCCTTTCCCTTCTTTGCGCACCCAAGAGACGGCATAGTCGTCATCGTTTCGATTGCCACGGTCGAGGTTCGTGATTTCATCATTCATGCTCAGCAGCACTCGCAAACGATTGCGGTTGTACGGCGACTTGAACTGATAGATCTCGTCGGTGATCGTGAACTTCTCGTTGGCAAAATTTCTGCAGAGCGCATGATCCGGCTCTTCCACAGTCATGCCAACCTCTTCATGCCAAGGGTGACTATCAAAATAACCACCGATCATTTTTCCGAAGTCCTTCCACTCATAGTGGCAATCGGATGCGGCATGAATACCCACGAGCCCCTTGCCGTTGCGGACGAAATTCAGCAACGCTTGTTTGTTTTCAGCTTCACGTTTTTCCCAAGCAGCTTTTTCCTTATCTGAGAGCCGACGGAAATGTTCTCGCCTGGGTCGCAGCCAATCCCCGGTGGTGTTGACCAAGACGATTCCGTCATACTGTTTGAGAGACTCTGCGGAGAACACAGCCGGATCTTCGCTGATGGTTCCTTCAAAAACGCCCGTCTTCTCGCCCATCATCTGCACGGCGCGGGCGCCGTGAGGAATGGATGAATGCACAAAGCCGGCGGCGTGCGTGTAGATCAACACCTTACGAGGCGATTTGGGCTTGGCGATGGCTTTCGCAGGAATGCCGGCGGCAATCTTTTGAGCGTCTTCCGTTGTCACGATCTCTTTAATGAATATGTTGCGGAAGTACAGCGTGTTGCCATGATTCTGTAACTCAATCTGACCGGTTGGATACATTGGCTTCGACCGATCCCAGTAGTTTTCCATCACCACACCGTCAGTCACCAGTCGGCCATTGAGCCACACCCACACTTGACTGCCGTGCATTTTGATGCGAAAGCGATTCCACTCGCCGACGGGCTTGTCTGCCTTCGTCGTCGGTTTGCGGGGATGTTTCTGATTGTTGTATAGCCCGCCGGAACCCTCAGGGTGTTGAGCCGGATCCCAGATCTGCACCTGCGGGCTGCCGCGGAGATAGATCCCGCTGTCCCCGTTGTCTTTGATCTTCCAATCCACGAGCATTTCGAAATCGCCGTAATCTTTGGCTGTGCATAGACTATCCCCTTGACCATCAAAGACGAGGACGCCGTCTTCAACTTTCCAGTGCGCCCGCATACGCTCGTCAGCGGCTTGCTGAGCGCTTTCAAGTTCGTCCGCGGACATCTTGGCCCGGGATCTAGGGTCACCCACCAGTCCTTTCCAGCCATCCAGATTTTCCCCATTAAAGAGCTGCACAAACCCCGGCGGCGGCTGGTTGAGCTTCGCTTTCGTTGGTTGACCTGGAGCAGGGCAAGGTTGCGTCCCCCAAACCAGCAATGCGCAAACACAGATCTGACAATAGAATAGGAGGGAAAATCGGCTCATGGTCGATCTCGTCAGGTACTGGCAACGGACATCCGCAGCAAGCCCAAAAAGGCAGGTCTTGTTGCCCGATGATGTCCCGTCAGAGCGTGAATCGCAAGCTTCGAAGCGAAAACCAGGCAAAAACCTCATACAGGATGGCTCGGGAGTGAGAGCGAAAGCCATCTGGCCCTGGAGGGTGAACTGCGCTGGCCGGGCATCTCGGCCACACGCGTAGAGCGTCTAAAGATTGTCGTCCTGCTGTGCCGCATGTTCGGATTTCGTGAGTCACGTTCCGCCTGCCGTCAGTGCCTGTCAAACCGGCCAGGGAAGGCCTGAATCCGAGAAAGGGAAATCTCCAGCAAGGAGATACGCATGTCGATTGACGAGTATGGAAACGTTCCGCTCCGCCTCCCTCCCTGAATGGAGCTTGAACCATGAATCGACACGCACTGTTCTTACTTGCCGCCGCTGGGTCCGTTGGCGTCCCCGCCATGACGAGTAACTCTGACTGGAAGAGCGCTTTTCAACGCGTTGACCAGGCGGAAGCACAAAATGTTGGAGAAACGGGCGAGTCTCTGGATGGCGTTCATGGCGATGACGCCAAGGCATTTATGGGGAAGACAGCCGGTTCCCCAATCGCGAATATCACTGCCGAAGGGACATCCGGTCGCGTGTTAGCCGCGTCCACATTGACCGGTCCCGAGGTCATCTCCTTCACAGAACTGCTGCGGTTTGAAATCACGACCGACTGGATTTTCCAGCATTGGGACCGTGTTTCGACCGTGACTGAGCAGCCAACACTTCAAGGTTACCGTGTACCAGTTGTGACGGGGACGCAGCCGTTTGATTTGGCTGGCTCGCTGAGCTACTACTTTGACAAAGATCAAAAACTGCAACGAATTGTTTTCCACGGAAACACCGGCGACCCCCGACCGTTGGCGCAATGGGTCACAACACAGCATGCGCTCCGGGCACGCGAATCCAATCAAGCCGGGTTGCAACTCTATCAACGGCAGTGGCATGGTCAGCCCGTAAGCGAGTTGCGTGTCTCCCCCGCCTCTGTCGTCCGACAAGAGCAAACGTTCGCCAAGTATCAGGTCGACTTACTGTTGGAACGTCCTGTCGGCTCAACAATCTTTAAGCCTGGCGAGAAGAACGGGCCCAGTTGGCGACTCTAGAGCACTTGCCCGATTGTCGTTCCGCTTGCCTGGACGAACGCTGTTAAGTCCACCCCGTGGAGCCCGTGCGCCAGCCTCTCATGCGTACGGGCGAAATTGACATTGGTCAAATGTGACGGGTGTTTCGGACG
>JALCBR010000081.1 GCA_028066245.1 Pirellulales bacterium
TAGAGCAACGGACTGAAAATCCGTGTGTCGCCGGTTCGATCCCGGCCCTGTCCACACCAGAGAACGCTCGGGAATATCGCCAGAATGCGAAGTTTCCGGGCGTTTCTTATGCGCAGCGCCAGTGTTCCAAGGCGCGCGGAGAAAACCATCACCGGCTGGCCGTCTTGAAGGCCTTGGAAGTGAAGTACCGTGTTCCTAAGAACGCGCGCACAGACAATCCAAAGACCCGCCACCAGAGGCTGAAACGTTTCGACCTCTGCGTGAACTCTCGGGGTGACAATGCCATCGTCAGTCGCCGGGAGAGACGAAAGGCAATCTGTTCTTCCGTGTAACGTCTCTTCTTCATGGAATTGATCCTCCTCGAAAACGCAAGGTAACGAATTTCCTTGCATTCCGCCTGGACCAAGATTCCCACAGCAGGTCAGGAATGTGTCGACAAACTTGCCCCATTCATGAAAGGCGAAGCTGCCTGCAGCTAACAGCACCACCAATAACAGCAGCAATGGCAAGAAACGCAGTAGAGGCGCCGCAAGAAATAGATGTTCGCGCGTTGCCGACGAGACCAATGTTTCATTTGGCATTAACTCGTAACCGACACAAGCTACGGGGAGAATACCCACTGCCGACAAGGGGCATCAGTCATTGGCTGTCCTTGCCTGTCATCGTACCGTGTTCAGCCTGCTTTCCGCGGCAACGGGATTGGTTTCTGTGGCCATTGCCCGCCCGGGGGGAAGAACGATTCGCCTGAATGATTCGCTGGCCCTGCCATCACGTTGCTCTTTAACAAAATCGTAGGAGTTGCTTCAGAGTCGGCCTGGGCGTCATTGCCGCTGGTATCTGTGCCTTGAACTTCATCGTTTCGGTCCGTGGAAGCACGCCGGTCAGTGAGCGGAACCCTCCTCCGCGGAAACGATCTACTTGCGGGAAAAGAACTTGGCCAAGAACTCCCGCCTGACTCATCAAAAGTGCCTCCGCTCTCTGTTGCCCCGGGACTTGAGCCGACTATTCGTTCCCCAGGAACAGGGGGCGCTGGTGGATCCGGTTGACCTGACGCTGGACCATGCAACAACGTCGAGCGGTCTCCATCGGCAGGATCGCCCTGACGATCAGGGCTGCTTTGGATGGGCACCATGGGCCGTGCCCGACCGTTGTTAGGTTGCTGACCGTTGTCGAGTTGTACAGTGCCACCTCTTGGCAACACGACTGGATCAGGCACTCCGTCCGTTCCAGATGCAGGACGATTCGTCGTGATATCCTGTCCCGAGTTAACGTTTTCCTGAAGCGTTGGTGGGGACGTGGTTGAGGGGGTCGTGGTCGCTGGTAGATTGGTTGTCGTGGGTGGGCCATAGAGCTTTTCGTACATCGCCTGTGTTTCCGTATCGTTGCTCAGGCCATTCGTTGAAGGAGCGTATTGGGCGCCGTAGTTATAACTCTGGCTAGGTGGAGAGTAGGCGGGGTAGCCAGTCGACGGATACTGATTTGCGGGATTTGGTGTGCCGAGCGGTGTACTCTGCGCCTGTTCACCTGGAGAGACAACCGGTGGCTGATAAGGGCTTGCCCCAGGGTCTGCAAAGGTTTGCGGCCGCGCGCAGCCGGTCAGCAGTGTTGCTGTCAATGTGATCAGCAACGCGAATCCAAGGCTGTTGTTTGCGGTTCGTTTCATGGTCGTGGCCTGACGAAGGCATCCCAAAGACAATGGCAAACTTGATGGCTCTCGCGCCTGGGTCAGTTCAGGAAGGATCACTTATATGGAATCTTTACGCTCAGTGGCTTCTGTTGCTACAAGTTGAAGGCGCAAAGCCCGGGAAACCATACCTTTGTTTTGCCAGTCGTCAAATCTGAGCAACGGCAAAGGTTCAACTTTGATCGTCGACTTTGCGCCCCAGCAGCTACAATCCGCACAACGCGTTGGCTTTGTCGCTGTAAGCCTTGGTTGACCGATTCTCTTGCAATGCCTGGATATGGCGGATCGCTACTTTTCTGCACAACCGGTTTCTGCGGACTTTGTTGTTCTTGAAGATAACGAAGCTCGACACCTTGTGCGCGTGATGCGTGCCGAGCCAGGTGACGAGGTCATTGTCTTCGATGGCAGTGGCGCTGAGTTTGTTTGCGAAGTCGTCGAGCTGATGCGGAACAGCGCGCGGCTGGCGGTTCGTGAGCGTCATGAAGTCAATCGCGAGTTACCTGTGTCCATCACAGCGGCCGTATCTTTGCCCAAGGGAGACCGCCAGCGGTGGCTAGTGGAAAAGCTCACGGAGTTGGGCATCTTTCGCTTACAACCCCTGCGAACCGAACGCGGCGTAGCGCAGCCGTCGGACAAGGTTGTTGACAGGTTGCGGCGCTACGTCATCGAAGCGAGCAAACAATGTGGTCGTAACAAGCTCATGGAGATTGCCAGCGCCACAGATTGGTCTGACTTCGCGCAACGCACGAACATCACTCAAGAATCGTCCGTGGAGGTCAACGCTCATCCACGGTTGCTAGCCCATCCAGATGGGGCGGACTCGTTGTGCGAAACACTGACGCCGATGGGGCAAGTGCCAAGCGAGATCCACATTGCCATCGGTCCAGAAGGTGGCTTCTCAGCGCTGGAAGTCGACATTGCTTGCAAGAACGACTGGCGGGTGGTCCAGTTGGGGCCGCGTATCTTGCGTGTGGAAACTGCGGCAGTCGCGATCGCCAGTGCATTGGCACTTGCGGCGTCGGGCGATTGAACGTCCATCGCCGCCTCGTATAATTTCGCTGAAATGCAACAATGGAGGCGCTGTGACTTGTTGCCATCGTTTCGCTTGTATGTGAGTTCTTCGCAGGAGTACCCATGTCTTTTGAAAGCTGGATCGCGGACCGCACTGCCGGCATGGACAGCTCCGGCATCCGTAAAGTGTTTGACCTGGCGGCCAAGCTCAAAGACCCGGTGAATCTTTCCATTGGCCAGCCGGATTTTGATGTACCAGCGCCCGTCCGACAGGCAGCCTGCGACGCTATCAATTCAGGACGCAATGGCTATTCGCAGACGCAAGGGATCACGGAACTGCGCGAGAAGTTAGATGCCCGGATTAAGGCGTCCCTGGGACATGATGATCGCCAAGTGTTCGTGGCCAGCGGAACGAGCGGAGCGTTGGTGCTCGCTCTCCTGGCGACGGTCAATCCAGGCGATGAAGTGATCGTGTTTGATCCGTATTTCGTGCAATATCCTACGATCATTTCCCTGGCCGGCGGGACGATGGTCACAGTCGACACATATCCCGACTACCGGATTGACCTGGAGAAGCTGGAAGCGGCAATCACATCTCGCACCAAAGTGATTCTATTCAACAGTCCTGCCAACCCCACAGGAGCTGTCGCGGAGCAGGCCACCGTCAAAGGAATCGCTGAGTTGGCTGCACAGCACAACGTGATGCTGATCTCTGACGAGATCTACAATCTCTTCACCTATGATGACACGTTCGTTTCGCCGGCAGTAACGAACCCTAACACCCTTGTCGTTGATGGCTTTAGCAAATCATACGGGATGACGGGGTGGCGAGTTGGTTTTGTTCATGGCCCCGGGGGAATCATTGAAGAGTTGCTCAAGCTGCAGCAATTCATGTTTGTTTGCTCCCCTCATCCACTGCAAGTCGCGGCCGCCGCGGCCATGGAAGTGGACATGAGTGACTACGTGAACCAATATCGTGGCAAGCGAGACCGAATTTGCCAAGGATTGGCTGACAAGTATGAGATCGTGACACCCGGCGGCGCGTTTTACGTCTTTGTCAAAGCGCCGCGCGGAATTCTGGGCTCTGAGTTTGTATTGCAGGCAATTGAGCGCGGCCTGTTGATGATTCCTGGAAATATCTTCAGTCAACGTGACACACATTTCCGCATCTCATACGCGGCCTCCGATGACACCATCGACCGTGCGATTGAGATCCTCCGCGACCTGGCGTGACCACCAGCGGTGACGCAGGCTGGCAGTCGAATTGAAAATCCCCCTCACGGCCGTTTCTCGACCACGCTAGGCAGTACGGACATTCATTCTGTGCAGGAGGGGCTTCTTTCTTGAGAATGCGTGTCACTCAAGGAGGAGTTTCTATGCGACGACGACATGAGTTGACTAACGCCCAGTGGGAACAGATCAGGGATCTGTTGCCTGGCAAGGCTGGCGGTCCCGGCCGCACAGCAAGCGACAACCGACTGTTTGTTGATGCGGTGATTTACGTGCTCAAGACGGGGATTCCCTGGGAAGATTTGCCGGCACGTTACGGCAAGCCAAATTCGGTTTGGAAGCGTTTTGACCGCTGGTGCGCGTCAGGCGTGTGGGAACGGATCGCTCAGGCGTTGGGCGAACCGGACTTGGAGGAGGTCCAACTCGATTCCAGCACGATCAAAGCTCACCCGGTGGCTTCGACGGGTCGTCGCTGGCCTCAGGAAAAAAAGACACAGCCGACCAGAGACGCTGTTGAGGACGCAGTCGGGGCGGACTCTCCACCAAGCTTCACGCCGCCGTTGATCGACGAGGACGGTTGCTCAAGCTGTACAAGAACCGCAATGTGATCGAGCGGTTCTTCGGCCGCATCAAACGGTTTCGCCGTATCGCCACGCGCTACGAAAAGAAGCCGAGAACTTCCTCGGCTTCGCCTGGCTCGCGGCAATGCTCACACAGCCGGTTGAATGTCCGTAGTGCCTAGGTGCGAGATTAAACCTCGCACGATTCGCAATCGTGGCGCCGTTCATCGGCAACTGCCAACCTACTCGACGTGGCCATGCAAAGTGATCATGCAATGTCTGGCCGTAGCGCTTGCCAGGCGATTGCCCATCAACCACCATAGTGATCACGTTCTTCCCGCATTCTTCTATTGCATGAGGGCTCCGCCGTGTTCGGTCTCCAATTCAATACGAATTTCTTCTTGGTTTGGTGCCGCGTCTTGTTGGTCATCATGACTTTTGCATTGAGCTTGATCGGTGGCGCCGTTGATGGAACCGCCGGCGAAGACACCACCAATGGTCAACACAATCCAACATGCTCAAACACGCAGTTCTCAATCACGCTGGATCCCTCGGTTGCGGACAAACCAGTTTCCGGGCGGCTGTTCGTGTTCCTTTCGCAGCGCGCCTTTGGCCAGCCGATGAATGGACCCAATTGGTTTGGCCCAGAACCGTTCTTTGGCTTGGATGTGGACAAGATGACGCCGGGAGAATCCATCCAGATTGACGAAGCGGCCGACGGTTTTCCCGGAAAGCTCTCTGATCTGCCGGCCGGAAAGTATCGGGCGCAGGCCCTCCTGGATCATGACTTCTATCGCAGTTCACCATCCGCTGGCGAAGGCAACTTCTACAGTGACGTTATCGAGATCGAAATCGGAGTTGAGGGCAGCTCTGATCCGATCGCCTTCCAATTGACGAACACCGTGGGAACCACGGAGTTTCCCGAGACTGAGTTCATCAAGCAAGTCGTCATCAAGAGTGAGTTGCTGTCGGAGTTTCATGGGCGCGAAGTGCTTGACCGTTGCGGTGTCGTTCTGCCACCCAGCTATTACGATGAACCCAAACGGCGCTACCCGGTGATTTTTCGCATCCCCGGCTTTGGCGGGAGTCATTATTCCGCCGCGCGGGGGGGTCGGCGGCAAGCGCGCGGCGAGGGTATCGAAGAATTCATCCAAGTTTTTCTGACCGGCGAATGCAAATGGGGGCATCATGTCTACGCCGATAGTGAGAACAACGGGCCGCGTGGAGCCACACTGGTGCAGGAACTGATTCCTTACCTGGATCAGAACTTTCGTACTGTCCCAGAAAGCTATGCGAGATTTCTCACCGGACATAGCTCCGGAGGCTGGAGCACACTTTGGCTGCAAGTCAGCTATCCAGATGTATTTGGCGGCACGTGGAGCACGGCGCCAGACCCGGTCGATTTTCGGGACTTTCAATTAATCAACATCTATGCCGAAGGCGAACTGATGTTCGTAGACAACAATGGTGCGCGGCGACCGCTCGCACGGCGTCCAAGCGGCGATGGCAGGTCGCTTCCCGTTCTAATGTATGATGACTTCTGCAAAATGGACGACGTGCTCAAACGCGGTGGCCAATTGCGCTCGTTTGAAGCGGTATTCAGTCCTCGCGGCGAAGACGGCGAACCGCTGTGGCTTTGGAATCGCGAGACCGGCGAGATTGATCCCCAAGTCGCCAAAGCTTGGGAGGCCTATGACATCAATCTTATTCTGCAGAGGAACTGGGAAACACTGGGGCCGAAGTTGGCGGGCAAGGTGACCATCATTGCCGGTGGGCTGGACACGTTCTATCTGGACGGTGCGGTCGTGAAGCTCAAAGAGACGTTGACCAAACTCAAGAGCAACGCCGTTATTGAGATCATCCCAGGCGCAGACCACGGCAGCTTCATGACCCAGGAAGTCACCGGACGCATTTCCAGGGAAATGTCAGAAGCATTCCGGAAGCATCACGGTCAGCGGTCCGGTCTAGAAAAATCAACAGCTGCGAAATAAGAAGCCACGTCGGTCACACAGATGCGCGCTCGGCGCTCAGCCAGCCGTGGTGACGTTGCCGAAGAGCTTCATACAAACCTGCCGTAGCTTCGCTTGCCGCTGTGGCGAGAGCCGAACTGCGTTTGCGCTGAGCAACTCCGGTGACACAAATAGCTGCGCAGGATGTTTCAACGAGCCGGCGGTCGCAGTGCGCTTGAGCAGTGCTTTTTCCCGGCCGTTCAAGTTATGGAGCTTGCACAAAGCTCGAAATAGCCGGCGCGGACAGTAGTGTTTTCTGGTTTTGTCCTGGCGGTTCCGCAAATACTTGAGGCCCAGGAAAAACAGGGCGAATCCGGCGATAACTCCCAATCCGGTGATCAAATCGCCAAATGTGAACAAGGCGTTGCTTCCGCGGAACTGTCGGCCCAGTTCCATCGCGCGGCCCTGTCCAAGAACGACTAGTTGCGAAAGACCATTCATGATTGAGGAAAATATTTACCGAGAATGCGGTGATTGAAATCGGCGAAAGGTCGCCAAGGCTTAGCAATCAACAACAGGCGCTGGTGAGGATTTGAGCTTACTTCCTGGCGGGGCGATTTCCGACGGCCCCTGTCGTTTTGATTTGCTGTGCGTTTGCATCCTCTTCAAGCTGGCTTGTGCCGCGTTTCGTACCGCAGGAGATCGATCTGACATGCCTTGTTCAAGCGCTTGGCGCGCGGCTGTTGAATGGCAGCCACCGAGCGTTTGGGCAACCGCTTCGCGAACGAGTTCATCATCGTCGTGCATGAATTCAATTAGATGCGATTCAACCTGAGGTGCGACACCCATCACGTCAGCAATCGCAGCTGCCCGAATGCGACGACTTCGACGAATCGAGCACAGTTCGTCCTGCAGCCGTTCCAGGTGTGTCGGGTCAACTCGTTTGACGATTTTACCGATCGATCGTCGCGATGATTCCTCCATGAACTCAAAGCCTGCCCAATAGGTCTCGAAATGGAACTCCGGCAGACTCTCCCGGATAGCTTGTTGAATTACAGGGTCGGAATTCTCAGCGAGAGCAATCAATTGCGGAACAGTACCGGGGATATCGCGCTTCCTGGCCTGGGAAATTGCATGCACGACAACGTCAGCATCATCATCCTGCAAGCATTTTGAGATCAGCGCGTCGGCCTTCGGTCCGTGAAAGTCATCGAGAGCTTGGAGGGCCGCATGCCGTGCCTTGATGGCTCCACTTTCAAGAAAGAACTGCACAATGGCCAAAGCTTTCTCACGCTTCAGCCCGCTCTCGACGAGCAAGCTCAAGACTGCAACCTGGTCCGGCTCATCAAGGTCAGACAATGCTCCAGCTTGAAGGTCCGCCCAGACAAAGCCTTCAATTCGCTTGACGTTGCTCCGCATCGCCGGCGTCGGGTGGTCTCTCCATCGTGTAATGAACCGCCGCATAAAATTGCGATCATTGCGCTGGGCAATCGTCGACAAGACAACAGCAGGCGCCTGGTTGCTGTCCAAAAAATCCAGCAACAAGCGATCAATCCCCAGATGATGCGCGTTGGCCAACGTATCCACAATCGGCAGATAGCACGGATGCCGTGGATCATAGAGCACGGCTTGCAGGACAACGTTGGCCCGGTCGGCAAGCAATAGAAACGCCTGAATGATTTCCTTGGATTGATGTTCGGGGTATTTTTCCGTCGATTTCTCCAAGTGGCTGACGACGGTTCGGCGGATGAACTGTGGATCGCGCCGATCCGCGTAGTCGCGTGGTCCGTTGAGGTCCTCGTAGAGTTTTTGGGCCAATTCCACAATGGCCGTGGAAGCTGTTTCCGAGGATTCTTCGGTGACGCTTTCCGCTGCTGAAATCAAGACCGGGACCAAGTCATATTCGCGATACCGTACAATCGCCTGGCATGCCCTGGCACAAGCCTCCGCGTCACTCCCCACTACAGCGTCACGCAGAGCCTGATTCAATCTTCCGTGCTTGAGGTCCAGCACTTCATCCCAACCTGGGCGCTGGGCTTCTAGCCGGTCAAGAATGGCTTTCTGTCCGACAGGATCTCGTCGATCCAGGAGCGCTTGGAGCGCGCTGATTTGAACGTCACGATTCTGTGAATCCAAGCCTGGCAACAGAGCGTGTGCTGCCGCCGAGTTGGCGGTTTTTGCCAGGAACTCCATCGTTTTGGCATATGCCGGCTGCAAGATACTTCCACCGTAGAAACGTGAGCAGGGCCATTCTGTTGCCTACCCTGCACCTGATGACACAGAGCAGCTTACTTTTCCCAGTCGTCACACCTTTACTTAAAGGTTAAGTCAGAATCCAATTGCCGCGCCAAGCCGAGCGATTGGAAGCATAAAATCAATGGCAGCAACAGATAAAATCGTTACCACGGAGAGTGCTCATTTCTCCACGGCGGAACATTCGATACAATCGCGCGCAAGCGATATCGAATGGGGGATTTCAGTGGGTCAAGTTTTCTATGTCGAAGGTGACACGTTCAAAATTGACCGAGCGTTCTGCACTTCAGGCAACGGCATCTTCTTAAACAATAAACTCGTCTTCGAGGGCGAACTCCAACCGGACGAGCAAGTCACGTTCTCCGCGGAGAATCGAGAGTACCGCTTGAAATCTCACCCTGTCCCCGGCAAGGTGTCTTCCTTCCGCGTCAGTATCTTCGAAAACGGCGCGCTGCTCAGCGAGGTGGTTCTGGATCAGAACCAAAAGGAAGCCCCTGCAAATGCGAACCGTCGCACAGAAGAACACTCAAGCGGCGTCAAAACTTGTGGAGCGATCTTTGCCGCCTTGGGTGTGGCGACGATGATCGCCCTCAGTATCACAACGCGTGCCGTGCCTGGAGGCGCTTTGGGAGGCGCGATTGGCGCGGCGGTCGGGTACGCGGTGGGAATCGGTATCGGCAAGGCATTTTCGGCGGACCACTAGCTTCCCGAGTACCTTCCCGACAATTGTGTTCCATGGAATTGCCCCGTGAGCTCGCCGAACCTCGTGCAGCCGACAATCTGGCGTTAGAATGAGGACAAGCCACCGCGCAGGTCCAAGCCACCGCGCAGGTCATCGTCCAAGGCGACGCTAAGGAAGTGCCCGTCCAATTCGAGGAGATAGACCGCGCTGCCGCTACGCTTTCGTGATGAGATTGCCATGAGCACTCCAAACGCTGCTGAAGTCAACGCTGCTGAAGTCTTGGAACAGGAGTTCCTTCTGATCCGGGCCAAGATCTTGGAAGTCGCCGCCAAGCTGGACCGCTTGGACCGGGCTGGTGGCGCGGCGGGCTCCGTGCAGCTTCGCCAAATCCAGGCAGGGTTGGACATCCTGCAAGAGTCAGAAGCCAACAGAGCAGAGCGCGTACAGCTTGCGTTTTCCTTGGATTACGAGGACGGCTGGCGCGAGAAGTACTTGGGCAAAGAGACTTGAGCGGGGTGGATCAAGTCGCCCCGGCACTCCTCCAGCATTGCCGCCAAATCCTTCCGGAATCAACACCATGTACTACATCGATCCCCACATTCACATGGTTTCGCGCGTTACGGACGATTACGAGAATCTTGCGCGGATGGGATGTGTCGCAGTGAGTGAACCAGCGTTCTGGGCCGGGTTTGATCGCGGCAGCGTGGACGGTTTTCGCGATTACTTCCGGCAACTCACGCAGTTTGAACAAAAGCGGGCGGGCTGGTCCAACATCCAACATTGGACGTGGCTGTGCATCAACGCTAAGGAAGCTGAAGACGTGCAGCTTTCACGCGACGTCATCGCCATGATTCCCGAATTCTTGGATCAACCAGGCGTGCTGGGAATCGGCGAGATTGGACTCAACAAGAATACGCGTAACGAAGCAATTGTCTTCCTAGAGCACTTGGATTTGGCGGCCAAGACGGACGAGCTGATTTTAATCCACACGCCACACCTGGAGGATAAATACAAGGGAACACGGATGATCCTCGATATGCTCTGCGATGACCAACGCCTGGACCATCACCGCGTGCTCGTCGATCACGTTGAGGAACACACCATTGGTCGCGTGTTGGAAGCAGGCTTTTGGGCCGGCATGACGCTCTATCCCACCAGCAAGTGCACGCCGGAGCGCGCGTGCGACATGGTGGAGATGTATGGACCGGAACGCTTGATGGTCAATTCCGCCGGCGATTGGGGCCCATCCCGGCCTATCGCCGTGCCAGACTTCATCATGGCAATGCGCAAGCGCGGACACGCTGAAAGTTTGATTCGGAAAATTGTCTATGAGAATCCGCTGGAATTCTTTGGACAATCACGAAACTTCGTGTTCACGCCGCCAGAAATCAACGAAGCTGCGGAAGCGTGAGTCAGCGCATCAATTTGGATGATGCCACATCCCACCGAGCGTGTGGCTTTTCTTGTGAGCAACCTCGCACTTGCATGGTTGTTGCTTTCGACTTGGAATTGTCATTGCCATAATGTGGCAAGGCTTCTCGCCATTCCAACTCCAAAGAGCGCTTGCTCGGGGATCGATCGCTATGAAACGTTTTGCAATAGCTGGCGCTGTGCTCTTTGCCGGATGTGTTCACATGCTGGTTGAGGCTAATGAGTGGCAACAGCCCGCGGCGCGCCAGGTTCCGCAGGGGAAGACAACTCTCCTGCGAGAAAGCCCTAAGGTCTTTGCAACTTATTGGGGTGCCGGTCTGGCGGAAAGAGAGTTCCTGCTGCAAGTTGAGGGTGAGCCAGCGCCGCAGACATGGACGCTGGCTGAAGACGCGGAAGTTAAAGTACACGGTTGGTGGGGCCGGTTGGATCAATTGACTGCCGGTGACAGGATCTGGGTCTGGTCCAGCTTAGACCGCAGCGGCAATCGGTCCAACGTTGTACTGCTGGCCGATGAGCCTTCAGAACAGGGCATTCATGCGATGCCTTATCGCTTGGCATCTGTTGATGTGGAACAGCGCAGCGTACGATTCGAGCGAACGATTGGGCGTCGGCAGGAACAAGAAACTCGTGAGCTCACCTTGAGCGACACGTTGCAAGTCAAGCACGTTGATGAGCACTTTGAATTCTCTCATACCGGTGCTGGAAAAGATGCAGCAACGCGACTGAAGATCGGCGATTCAGCGATCCTGCAAACCGCCGGAGATTCGCTGCGGTTGGTCTGGAGCGAGCGTGGTTTTGACAATGCTACAGCGGCCCAGCTTGACTTCATGCGGGACCGGTGGAACCAGCAAGGACTGCCTGGCACGGTCTCCATCGCTCATTCACTTGTTGGTGAAGCTGAGATCATTCTCGATCATGAAGCCATGCGTTGGGGGCGCTATCTGAAACCCGGTGATAAGGTTCGCGTCGCCCATGAAGATCCGATTGACGCAGTCGTCCATGATGTTCAACCTTGGCACGAGAAGACCCGCGTCATGTTGTTTGCCGTCCAAGGTCGTGATCTGACCGACCTTACCGCGGGACAGCGGGTAAGCCTGCTGGTTCCAGAGCCTCCTGCTGAAGTTCAGGCTTCCACCCGACCAACCGACATCGGCCGGTTGAGAGATCGCGAACAACGCGTGCAATGGTTCTTGGCCAGCACGTATTGCGCTTGTTCAATTGATGGCGATGGGTGCACTGGCATGTTCTACACCCTCGCCAGTTGTAATCCGGGAACGTGCGGCATGCCCAACCGGTTTCGCAAGATCGTCGAGCCGCTGATCGATCAAGGCAAGAGCGATGAGGAGATTCTTCGCACGCTTGAAACCACGCTTGGCCCAGCATGCTTGAAGCAGCACTTGCTGAAGTAACATTCTTCGCGGGGGAACACTGCTTACGTCACAGCCAGCCGGTCTTTTGTGCTCCTTGCTTGCCTCCAAGCAGGAAGACAGGTTGGCGATATCTTCAGGGAGCGAGGCGCGATATCCCAGGAGGCGATATCCCAGGAGGCTTCGGGCCTTGAAGCTGAGGGTGGGCACATCCGGCTCTTCACTGATCCCAGATCTCCGACGTGTTGGCGGCAATACTTCTGCGGTTGTGCCGGATATCTAATCTTAGCACTGCCAGAAACGCAAGTGTGACCGATTGTCCGGTGATGCAGAATGCGCCGGCAGTTTGACACATACCGACTGCGCCCTAGAGTTGTGCGCCAGCACCTGGGGAGGGAGTTGGCTTATGCGCGGCAGGGAGGAACTCGTTCCGAGGGGACCCTGCCGCGCCTTTTTCTTCGACTCTAGTCGGCGCTAAGTTGCTCAGGAGGCGCCGCCTTCGAGTTTCTGGATCAATCGAAGGGGATGTTGCGTGACCTTCCCGTATCCAACCATGACGCGCACCCAAACGCAAAGCAAAGGGGTGAGTCGTCGTTCTGCGCGCAGTGGTTTTACATTGATGGAATCGCTCGTGGCGGTCGCAATTGCTGCCATGACGGGCGCTGCATTGCTGTATGCGGTCAGTGGATCATTGACGACATCAGAAGCGTTGAGCGAGCGGGCCATCGCTCAAGGGATTGCCGGCATGGTGCTGGACGAAATCTCAATAGCAAAATATGCAGAGGATGTCAGCTCACTTGACCAATGGCCCTTGGGACCCCATACGAGTGAAGGTCCACTACGGTCAACGTTTGATGACATTGACGACTTCAATGGCTACGAGATGAAGCCGCCTGTTGACGCTTGGGGAATTCCCCTAGGTACCGGAAACGGAGCGGGAGGCGCGCGCGATTCTGACTTAGTCGTCCGAGAAGACCTGCTCAGTGATTGGCGAGTGACCATCGATGTGATCTATGTCGATGATGACAATCCAGCGGTCGCCTTAGGGCCTGGAATCACTAGCAACACCAGAGTTGTCGAAGTGAATGTCTACATCGATCGCTCAGCAGGCGCGACGCTTGTGGCGACCGCCCGGCGTGTGTTTGCCAACATTCACCAGAACCTCTAGGCCTCTGCGGACAGTAGTTGAGAAATGACGATGCGTCGCGCTTTCACCATCATTGAGTTACTCCTCGCAATGGCCATCCTCGGGATGGTTGTTGTTGCTGCTGGCGTTTTGACACAAACGGCTTACCAGGCGAGCGAGCACACCCAGGCGGTTGAGGCGGCGACGCAGAACGCTCGAGTTGGCATTCAGCGGATCACTCAAACCGTGCGCTCTGCATACGCCACAGGCGACGAACCTGGCGCGGCTGTGGTTGAGACAATCATGGGAGCCGAGGCCGTGCCGCGGACTTTAGTTGTTTGGGCGCCCTCTGGCGATCCCGAGAATCCTGCTGGTCCGCCGATGGTCAAGGAATTGGTGATCTACACACCTAACCCTTCGGATCCCAGCGAACTTTGGGAAATGACCGAGCCCACTCACACTGGCTCCCAAAGCCTGACCACGATCAACTCCCCGATCGGCAGGAATCTGGTCAATGTCATGACTGTTAGTGAGACGGCGACGAAACGCGTTGTAATGCGCCGCCTGCAACAAGTTGAGTTTAGCGGGGCACCCACCGCGATGGTTCGGTTTTCGCTGCAGATGCGGCCAACAGCCGGTGAATGGACAAACTTGGATGCCGGCACGCTAGCTTGGGCTGACGCAAATTGGCCCAATCTGTTCTACGGAGATGAATGGGGCACACGGTCCGTACATGTGCAAATGGAGTTTGGAATGACCATTGCTCCACAGGCCGATACGCAAAGCACTGCGTCGGACCATTCACTCCCGTTTTTCGGTAGCGCAACTTTGAGTTATCGGCTAGAGCCACCAAGCTCTTGACGGTCTGGGACATTCCACGAGACACCGGAGATTCGCGCGGATCACTGCCTATGAATAGTTTGTCGCACACGTTGCAGGGGACGTTACCTGGCACG
This sequence comes from Pirellulales bacterium, assembly GCA_028066245.1. GTDB lineage: Bacteria > Planctomycetota > Planctomycetia > Pirellulales > S012-138 > CALJLD01. Next base: position 14,250 of record JALCBR010000081.1, read on the forward strand.
CTCTGGAGCGCCAAAGCCGGGCAGGCGTCGCGAATGCGCGCAGACCGTCGCGGCGCAGCAATTATTCTCGTGCTGGGCTTCATGGCAATCAGCTTTGGCATGGCCTATGCGCTGTTGAGAGCCCAGGCGTCATCAATCCAATTAGAAGAGAACTATCGTCGCACGGAAATGGCGCGGGACGCAGCAATGGCCGGAGCCATGGCTGGAATCCGCGAATTGCATGCTGCGGATTGGGGCGGCGTAGACTCAACGCTGAACGCCGGAGTGAGCAGTAGCTCCAGTTACGTCGTCAACTACATCACCGGCGACTCTTCGTTGGAACCGGGTGACGCTGACTACGAGATGTGGCCGTATCGAATCACAGTTGATTCCGTCGGCTATGCGCAAGACCCGGCGGACCCGCTGTCGATCGCCACGTCGCGCGTCCAAGTCGTGCTGGAGTTGATTCCGGAGAACGTTGCCACCGAACCTGCGATTTGGAGCGTGGGACGACAATACACGGCGTTCGTTGCTCAAGAGCAAGCAATGAACTTGAACTTGTTAGTCCGCGTTGAAGGTGCCAGCCGTTTTCCGGACAAGCTATGCCTCGGGAAGGATAGCCCGGTTGATGACGTCGCTCGGCAAAGATATATGGTTGATCTGGAGGAGATGCTTGAGGACGGCCATGGTGACTATCGGCAGTTCGACACAGACGTGCTCTTGCCGCTTGCAAAGCAAATAGGGACAGCCAACGCTTCGGAAACTTTGCCGTACCAAGGACTCGATGCCAACGACATGGCCGCTGAATCAACAACAACCTTGCCGAGTGTTGGTACCTACACCAGCTATCAACTTTATCCCGGAGGGGCACATTACACACCAGGAACTCTCGAGTTCTACACACGCAATGTGACGCTCGGGCCCGACCCGAAGACAAATCCGCTAGGGATTTTTTACTCGTCATCGAATATTCGAATCGAGAGCAACGTGATCGTTCAAGGGACGATTATTGATCGGGGCGATATCGTTATCGAAGGAGCAAACATTAGCTTTCAGGCGCTTGATCTACCGTCCATTGATGGTGGAACGACACCTGTCCAATTGCCGGTCATGATTGTCGGTGATGATGTCGATGTGGAAGATGACACACAGATGATAGTTATCGGCAGCATTGCTAGTGGTGACCGTTTTCGTTTTCGACAATGCGGCGTGGGAACATCATTTTCAATGTTGGGTCACCTGGTAGCGGGCGAACTCGAAGTCGACGCGTTTACCGACTGGCCAAGTCAATGGGCGATGTGGCGCGCCCTGTACACGGAATTCATGGCTCAGTTAGACGACGATGATGATGACAGTGGTGGTGAAGGCGGTGGTGGTGAAGGCGGCGATGATGACGACGAGGAGGAGGATGATGATGACGCACCCGAATATGAGTACTTCCCTGATTTCCTGAACAAGGTTTACGGTTATCAGATTGTTCCATCGTATTTGTTCAAACCACCAGCAAGCCCTGTCACCCTCCATTGGATGGCAGCAGGCGAACCTCTGTATGCCCCGGCGGAACCTGACGCAGGACTTCGCTGGCAAGTGATCAAATGGATCGATAATCCCTGATCAAGGAGATGTTCCACATGAAGCGAACATGTTTACTGATAACGGCGAGTGCCCTATTTGCCATGATTCTCGTGCTAGGCTTGAATCAACCGGAAGAGGCGTTCTCGCAACAGTCCCGGCAACCCTTTGCCAACGCAGTTCAACAGCGAGCAGAAGCGAATGAACTGCTCAAGGAGATCCGCGATCTCCTGCGCGAGCAAAACGCACTGTTGCAAAAGAGTCTCTCCCGGCCTGGAACACCTGCCACCGGGGCAGGCATTCGTTAGCACCGGCTGCAAGGAGTTCATTTGCGGCGGGTCTAGCAGGTCTCGCCATGAATGCTCATCTGAAGACTCGCAGTTTACACCAATACCGGAGCGGTCTCTCCTTGATGGAGCTGGCCATTGTGGTGTTGCTGTTGAGTATTATCGCCGCGGTGATCATTCCGCGATTTGAGCCGAGTGTTACCGGTCAATTGCTTGCTTCTGCCGAGATTATCACTGCGGATATGAACTTTGTCCGCAGCCTGGCCGTGTCCAACAACTCCACATACCGTGTGACGTTCGACAGGGAAAGTAATCAATACACCATCGAACACACGGGGGCCAACCCAGCCCTCGATACGCTCCCGCTGACAACGACTTTTGAGCGTACTTCTGATGGGAAGAAATACATCGTCTGGATGGACCAATCTCCAGCTTTCGGCGTGAAGGCTCACGTGCTGGGAGTTGAAAGCGGCAGTCCACCGTCAGTGACGGATGCGCTCAACTACGACGCGCTGGGAGCGCCAACGCCGGTAGGGGACTGCAACATCTGGCTGATTTCGGGGCGTGGCGCCGGGCGGATCTACCTCCCCATCAAGGTCTACGCGGCGACAGGATTGGTCGCCATCGGCGAGATTACCGCGACGGTTCCTGCGGCAGTCCGTAGCGCTGCCGATGAGGTTGACGAGGTTGAATAGCGCATCACGCACTGGATTCCTCCGAGACAGATGATCGAGACAAACGATATCACCGCCAACAAGAAACCAACTCACGATCAAAGCAGCACGGCAGCCCTCGCATGATCTCATGGCTCAAATCTCAGTTGTCCGGTCCCATTGGCGTTGACATTGGCACGCGCAGCACGAAAGTTGTGCAGTTTTCCGCCGACCGTCGGCGCGTCATCGCCTCCGCGAGATGGGAGCATGACACAAGCGACGATTCTCGGTCGGCCCGCGATGAGCTGGTGACCGACACTTTCCGGCGCATTCGCGCTGACCGTCGTTTCCGAGGCCGCAAGGTAACCTTAGGGTTGGGCGCGCGCGATCTGTTCATCCAGAACATGCGCGTGGGAAATCATCAGACGGCAGATCTCAACAACTTCGTTTCGCGAGAGGTTGCTGACCGGCTCCCTTACCCTTTGGCGGAGTCCGAGATTCGCCATCTGGATGCCGGCGAAGTGCGGCAGGGAGAACTTGTCAAACGTGAAGTCATTGGCTTGGCGACAAGCCGCCCACTGATTGATCAGCTGCTTGGCTCTGCGGAATCAGCCGGTCTGCGGCCCATTGCCATTGATGTTGAGCCAATGGCTCTGGCACGATGCTTCAACCATCAGTTCCGCAGAGAAGCTGACGACCGTGAAGGTGTGATGATGGTGCATGTCGGCGCCGGCAACACGCTCGTCGTCATCGCCCACAGCCGTCAGGTTCGTTTTCTCAAGTATCTTGAGACATCCTCTCGAACCTTCGACGAAGCCGTCGCTCGGCGCTTGCGATTGAAGCTTAGTGAAGCCGTGACGCTGAGAAGAAACAACAGCGACCGGAGAACGGATCAACGCAGCGCCAGCGCTGATCAGACGATTCTGGAGGCCATTCGCCCGGTCGTCGAAGCGCTTGCGACTGAGCTTTCGTTGTGTCTGAGATACTACAGCGTCACATTCCGCGGACGGCCCGTCAGCCAGATTGTTTTGGCCGGTGTTGAAGCGCAAGAGATCCTCCGCATGGCGCTCAACGACCGTCTTGATCTTCCCTGTCAATTGGGAGATCCCTGGCGGAACATCACGGGAGCACCGAGTTCAGCTCGTGCATCATGGGATTTGGCCGTCGGGCTGGCATTGCGCGGACCCGTTTGAACGGAACACGAGGACCAGTGACTGGACATGCATCTAGATCAGGAAGCAGCGCACCGTGAATGAGATCAACTTCCTTCCGGTTGAATACCGCAAGAAGAGCTTTGACCGCAAAGATCAACGCCGCCATGCGCTGATTGTGGGGCTGCTGTTTCTGGTCATTGGAGCATCGTACACCTATCAGCACGCCGCCAACGGAAGCCTGTCCAAGCAGCTTGTAGATGCGCAAGAGCTGCATCGCGTGACGCTCAGTCAGTTTGAGGAACTCGACGAAGTTGAAGCAGAGCTGGTGGGTCTCGCGAAGGATGCTGCTGCGGTGGCCTACCTGGACCACCCTTGGCCACAATCTCAGGTTGTGGCCTTGGTCGTAGATCGCGTTCCACCGTCCATCACGCTCAAGCAACTTCGGGTCGTTCGCGTTCCGCGCGCACTGGTACAAAGACGTAGCGAAGGCGAACTTCCCACGGGCATCACGGCATTGGCGCGCGATGAAACACTTCTCCGCGAAAGATACGATACGTCGCCCTACGAGATGATCATCACGGGCCTGACCCAAGATCACGTCGAACTGCATCAATTTATGATCGCACTCGACCGGCATTCTCTCGTCAGCCGAGCCGAGTTGACAAGCCTGGATGGCGTTGAAGGCTCGGCGAACGAATTTGAATTTGCGGTGACTTGTCTCATCGCTCCGGGATATGGAGTGCCGGATAGTTCTCGGCAAGAAGCTGTTGCTGGCCCCTCAAGCTCTTAATTCACTTCGGAACACGCTTTGAGCCACACCTTAAACCAGCCAACGGCAGCACGAACATATCGAGATCGCCAACGTGGATGATAAACTCAGAACCCGCAAGCCAGGCACAACGGGAGCGAATCGGCGCCGCCCGGTTTTTCGCACGTCCCACATGCGATTGCTGCTCATTACCGCTGCAATGTGCGCGTGCTACACGTTTTTTGTCCACCTGCCAGCGCGCAAAGAATTCCAGGAAATCAAACGGGAGCTCGCCTCGGTCGAACGGGAATTGACGGAAGCTAGCATGCTTCCCAGCAAGTTGGCCGACGCCGTGTCGCGTCGCGACGCTGCAAGAGAGTACATCGCGAATTGGAAAGACGCATCACCCGACGCAGCCCAAGCCGCGAGTTTCGGGGCGATCATCGCCCAGATTGTCTCCGGTGCTGGCGCACGCACAGATCGCTTGCAGCCACAAACAGAAATCGAGTTCGAGTCACTGGATCTGGTTCCAATCACTTTGGAATTCGATGGCTATTTTCACCAGGCGTGCGATGTCCTTTCAAAGCTGGAAGCTCGCACTGAATGTATTTGGATCGATGAATTGTTGTTGGAGAACCGTGAGGAGCAAAGCAGTCCACGCTTGCATTGCTTGGTGAAGTTGGCAGTTTTTGCCGATAAGTTGAAGAATTCCGATTAGGTCACCCGCTCCGGCGTCCGATTACTCCGAATGCTCATCGATAAGCTGAGAGTTTGAAATGCCCAAGCCCATGACACAACAACTCGTGCGCGAGCTCAAAGCCCATCCTGTCAAAGCAGGCCTTCTGGGGGCTTTGGCTGCCGTGGCGCTTTGGTTTTGGGCTCCGCTGGTACTGGAGACCTTGGGGACAGATGGCGAATCTGAACCTTCCCAGGAACTGGCGGCAGCTACCAAGTCTGCAGCAATCACGCCTGTGCCGGATGCGCCCATGCAAGCGCCGCAGCAAAACAGCAGTAAGTCCTGGAAGCAGCTTGTGGAACTCATGGCTTCCGATCCGCTCAAGCAGCCACTGGCGGAGATCACTGTGGATCGCAACCCGTTTGAACAGCCGCAAGTTCCAGCAGTGGAAACCGAAAACGCCTTGCCGCTATCTCCCATTGCCAATGGACAAAGTCGGCTAGCTAATCCGGAAAAACCGCACGTCGTTGGACCAGCTTTGATGGGCACGGCAATCAGTCGCCACAGACGTTCAGCCGTGATCGATGGCAAAGCAATTCAAGAAGGTGATTTCATCCAAGCTCAGGACGGCAAGAAGTACTTTGTCGAACGGATTTCGGCTCGCAAAGTCACACTCCGCAGCGGGACGGAAACCCTTGAGCTGACTCAAGACAGAGCTGAACTGACCGAAGACGCAGCACGCAACAAGGTGATCATTCGCCGAACCTCCGGGTAAGGCGATCAGGCGAATCGAGCCGTTCCTACGGCAACCTCATTCCTACAGATCATGGACGATCGATGAAGGCTACCGTTCGCATCACTCTGCTTGCGTTCTGCGCAGTGACAGGCATTCTCCTGGCCTGTTGGGCCTCCATGTGTTGGTCGCCTTCGGAATCATCGCCTCCGGTGTCAGCGCCATCACTAGCGAAGTCTGCCAACCAGAATCACTTTGACGATGCGCGACGGACGACATCGACTTTTCGAGTTCCGTGCCAGGCGCATGATTCGTTTGACCCTGCCTGCACATCGTGTGCTGCAAGTCATGCCAGATCGATCGCGGAGAACGCAAGCCGTCAATCGCTTCCCTGGAATGCGGATCCCGCACGACCTCGATCTTTTGCGGACAACGCCAGAAAACAGCTCATCGATGCGTCCCATTCCGGCAACCCGGCTGGACGCGACTCGTCAATCTTGCTGACACAAGGACTGTCTGAGGGCGCACCTGCGGACCAACAGCAAGCAGACTCTCTGCTGTTTACGTCGCCTTCCTCGCGACAATTTACCCCTGCACAGTCTGCCACGGAGATCAGAGCGCCTGCCGTTTCTCAACCGGTCAACGGCACCCCACGTAATCAAATCGACCTGCAACATCCAACGCTTGTTGTCCGGACCGCAGGCGCAACACGTCCTGTCGGAACACTTCAAACAGGGCAACCGATTCCTGGCGAAGGCGATGACAAACTTGAAATCTATGTCAACAACCGTGATGTCCGGGAGGTACTGACCCTGCTCTCCGAGCAAGGGGGGATCAACATCTTGCCGCTGGAGGGCGCAACAGGGCCATGCAGCTTCGCCATGAATGGTGTCACAGTTGATGAGGCGCTCGATGGGATCTTGCGATCCACAGGCTTGATCGCTCATCGCGAGGGCCCGTTCGTTCTCGTCGGCACACCGGCGGATTTTGAGACAAAGCGGCAACCCTATGATTTCATCGCCATGCGCGTCTATCGCCCAGACTACATCACGTCGACCGAGCTCAAGACGTTGCTTCAGCCGTTGCTTTCGCAAGGCATCGGCAAGATGGAAGCGACGAGTCCCTCCTCAGTGGGAATTCCCTCAGACGCCGAAGATGCTGGCGGCAACTCGAACGCAGACACAGACGCGCTCCTTGTCCAGGATTACGAATCTGTCCTGAAAAGGTTTGATCAGATTGTGCTGGAAGTCGACCGTCGTCCGCTGCAGGTGGCTATCGAAGCCATGATCCTCAGCGTTGCTTTACAAGATGAGATGGACCTGGGAGTGGACTTCGAGTTCCTTCGCAACCAGGGCACAATTCGGTTTGGGCTCGGCTCGCCCGAGGCGAACCTGACAGGCGTTTCCTTTGAAGATGGAGGGTTACGATTTGCGTTCCTCGACAGCAACTTGGGAACGTTCATTAACGCCTTGGAGCAAATCGGTGATACCGATGTCATCGCTACTCCTCGCCTGACAGTGCTCAACAAGCAGCGAGCGGAGATCTTGATTGGAGCGCAGTTGGGATACGTCAATACGACCGTCACTGAAACTGCGGCCACACAATCAGTGGACTTTTTGGAGATCGGCACACAGCTTCGCTTGCGGCCGTTCATCGCACGAGACGGCTCCATCCGCCTGGAAGTTCACCCGGAACTTTCCACCGGCAACGTGCGAATTGAAGGCGGTTTTACCTTGCCTGACAAAGAAGTCACTTCTGTGACAACCAATATCATGGTGCAAGATGGTTGCACGCTCGTCATCGGCGGCTTGATGCGCGAAGACCTGGTGACCAATCATCGTCAGATCCCGTACCTGGGGAGTCTCCCCTGGTTGGGGAGGTTGTTTCGCTCGAAATCGGAATCGACGGAAAAGCGCGAAATCGTCTTGCTGGTCACCCCCCGGATCGTTCGAGAGCCTGATGTTTGCAGCGAAGGTGAAGCCGTGGCTTGCGAATTCCACCGGCGTCAGGCTGCCGTCGCCGAACGGATGTCACCATTGTCGCGCACGGCCACTGCCAGGCGACACTTCCGCAATGCACAGCATGCATGGTCCCGCGGAGATTGGGCAACGGCCATGGATCAGGTTCATTGGTCGTTGCAGTTTGACCCGCAGAATCGCGCCGCACTGGACCTGCAGGCCGACATTCTTTCACGACGAGCCTACGGAGCTCACACTCTGCCGCCGGATAATCCACATGGGCAACTTCCCTCCGCTACTCCACCCCACGCTCATCAGAATCAACGTAGCGAGTATCTTCCCCCTCCGCAGCCTTCGCGGGAATTTGTGCCACCGGGATCGATCTCACCGCAAAGTGATCAATACCGTGGACAATTTTTCCCCGCGACACCCGCCCCCACGGGAGAGGACAACTCGGCACCGGCCGGCTTAAGCTCACGCTCCGCCCTTGCTCCAGCGTATTGATTGAGGAATTCGTCGCACTATCCGTTTTCAAGCACAGAGTAAACATTCCTGGCACGCCATCTGGGAATTGGAACCATAAACGAGGCTTTCATGTTGACTCGAAAACGCCTAGTCACTCTGGCACTCGCCCCGTGCTTGACGGTCTGCGCGATCTTGTCCGGCTGCACGATGGCACCTTCGGAACGGGAATCCGCGCCAGCGCTGGAGAATTGGATCGCCGAGTGGGAAGCCCATGGTGGATCGTCGCCGGAATCGAATTCCGGAACGACTCCGGGAAACTCCCGGCGAAATACAGATCGCTGGATCAAAGCGCAAGAACACGCAGCAAACTATGATCAAGCTCTGAAAGCCTGGCAGGCGGACGATACGCTCGCTTGCCGCCGCATGCTGCACGGCGTATTAGCGAAGAATCCACAACACCGTGATTCGTTGCTTTTGCTTGCTCAGTTGGAAATCCTGGAACGGCAACCTCAGGTCATCCAAGCTCCCTTGGCACAATTCTGCAACCAGAATCCGCAGGACCCGTCAGCTCAACACATGCTCGGGCTGGTTTGTGAGTCTCTGGGGAAGAAACAGGCGGCTTTGGCCCGATACCAAACAGCCGTCAAACTTGCTCCAGATAACCTCGCATATCAAGCCAGCGTGGATGGGATTTTGAATCCCGAACAGCCCTTGCTGCTGCCGGATGGGGAATCAACTCAAGAACGATCAAACGGTGACCTCTGGACAGGTACCG
>JALCBR010000082.1 GCA_028066245.1 Pirellulales bacterium
AGTCGGCGGAGCACATTGTGTGCTTCGCCGGCAGGTGGTCTCGACCATCGTTGCAGTCCAAGCGAGGCGCGATGGTACCGAGAGACGATTGAGCAGCAAACTGCTCAACCCAGCGTGCTGCGGACTCTCAGCAGCACGCTAAATCTGATTCATTTTCTTGTCTGGCCAGACTGAGAAATCTCATCTGCTTTCTTGAGAAGGAAAATTCATGTCCCGTTTGCTCTTGCTCTTTGTCGCCATCACTGGCGCAGCCGTTTCTGGATGTGGTGAATCTGCATCCGTTGACAAACCAGCCCCAAAGATTGCGCCGACTTCCGCGGCAGATGATGTCGGGGGGTACGACCCTCGGGACGGCGACGTCACGCCTGGGAACATGAAAGCGGGTTAACGAACACTGGCATCGAGACGCGCACCCCAGGAGTAGAGATGGATTCTGGCTGCGGCTTTGGGCAGGATTGCCCCATGAGCAGTCGTCAGTTTCTTTCGCCCGATGGGCGGGCTGGATAAGATGGATTGGGTTGGCCGATCACGTTGCGGCCAGCCCTGTTTTTCGTATTCATCGCCGCTCAATCGCATGCAACAGTCTGTCCTGCAGTTCTGGCAACTTGTCGCGCAAAGTGGCCTCCTCAACAAGCCTGACTGCAACGCCCAAGCGGTCGCCTTTGCTGATGCGCATGAAGGGCGTGAACCGGAATCTCCGGCTGAACTCACCGAGTTTCTCATCGAGCGCCAGGCGATTACACCCTATCACGCCAAGGTTCTCTCCGCTGGGGCCGCCGGGCCATTCGACTACGGTGACTATCGCGTCATGGATCGAGTCACCGAGGGCCCTCTCGAGGGATTGTTTCGCGCCATCCATCAGCCGTCTGGGCATCGCGTGGGACTTCGGTTCCTGCCGGCAGACGCTAGTAACGAGGAGGTGACACGGGCGAGGAAGCTAAAGGACTTTCACGTTGAGATCCGCTCGCCCTATTTGAGCGCGTGTTATGACCTCATCGAGCTGGACCAAATGCGGTTCATCGTCGTTCAAGATCTAGCCGGCAAATCACTGGCCAGCATGATCAAGAAAAGTAAGCCAACTATCGGTCAAGCGTGCCGACTTGTGCGAGAGTTGGCTGAGGCGGTCTTGCCATTGCATGAGCGCGGATGTGTACACGGCCACGTCTCAGCCAAGAATGTTCTCATTGACAAGTACCACACGGCAAAACTGCTCTCCTACCCATTCTGCGATATCCCCGCCGGCCCCATTGAAGGCAGGGTATCACTCTTGGAAGACACACACGCGCTTGGCCGGCTGCTGCTGACGCTCATCGATGGTGGTTCCGGAAGCTCGCGCGAGGAACTGTCGGATCGGCTACAGGCGATTATCAGCGATAATTCGCAAACACCGCCGAACGTCGCCCAATGTGTCAGTCAAATGTTGGGTCTCGAGGGGAAACAACTCGAACGCGCGGGCGAAGTTGTGGGCGCTCTCGCGCCGTTTGCAGATGAATCTCGACCACCCAAGCCATCTGGCACCAAGCCATTGTTCGAGGCCGCCTTGCGCGGAGAGCCAATTCAGCGCGCAAAAGATTCTGTAACGACAAACACAACAAGCTTTGGAGTGAACGGCACCCCTGCTGTTGGTCTGTCCGTCCAACGGCAGAAAACTCCGGCTCCTGTCATGCCGAAGATCTCTGTCGCGTCGCAGAACGATTCGCCGATCGTTCGCGGGCGGCGTTCGTCTGGTAAGGGGAGATTGATTGCGGCGGGTGTTGTGTTCGGTTTTATCACGGTGGCCGTTTTAGGTATCTGGGCGACGGGTGCTTTTGATGAACCCACAAACAACAACCAGGCTTCCAACCAACCAGAAACGCCATTGGCCAAAGCCTCCCCCCCCGAAGGGGACGGTGCAGACGATTCGGACGATGGCTCTCCGCTGGCGGAAAACGTCGAACAGAACGTCGCTTTCACAGGTGACGATTTTTGGGTTTCACCCACATCAGGCGATGAGTTGCCGTTTCACTACTTGCCAGTTGGCGCGCAGGCGTACCTCGCCTGGCGACCAGCGGAATGGATGGCTCATCCACATGGCGGCAAGGTGCTGAGCACAGTTCCGCAAATTGCTCATGCCGCTGAAGCGTTGCTTCAACGCCACGCCGGGCTTCCGGCAGAGAAGATTGAATCGATTATTATCTCGTTCCTGCCAGGCGAAACGGCAAGCTTTCCCCGCACGGCGGCAGTCATCCGAACCGTGTCGCCTATTAATGAAGAACAGCTCAGGCAAGGTTTCCCCGATCTCGATTCCGCCCAGCTTGACGGAGCAGATGTCTATTTCTCTGGCGACATGGGGATCTACTTGCCGGACGATGACGACCATTTGCTGGTCTCCGCGCCACTGCTGCCACTGGGCAAACTGAACGAGACGGAATCTTTGTTGCAGTTAGCCTTGGCAAACGACCGTGAACCAGCATTGATGAATCGGGAATTCACGCTGCTGAGAAGGGCCAGCGATGATGAGCGGATGCTGACGGTGATCTTTGATCCCAACTTTCCGTTCACCGCTTTCAAGGCCATGTGGTCCGGCGCGGCGGAGGAGTTTTCGCAACCATTCCGCCAGTTCTTTTCGACCGAGATCAGGGCATGTGCGCTTTCCGCGCATTTCACGGATGAAGATTTGTTTCTCGAGTGGCGGGCGGTGGGTATCGCCGAAATGACCGCGCTGGCGCTGGCAAACTCCATGCAGGCTCGCGTGTCGGAATTTCCTAACCGGTGGGAACAAGCCATGGCGCAGTTGAACCTCAGCGATTACAGCCGCCGAATTCTTTATCGCCTGCCGCGAATGTTGGATGCGTTGTCAGAACAGACTGAAGCCGCATCGTACCGAGATCATGCCACATTGCGGTGTTACCTGCCGAGCGTGGCTGCGGACAACCTGGTGTTTGCGATGCAACTGGCAATGATTGAGACCTCCGCCACTGGTCCCATTATTCCCATTGCTTCCGGCAATCAGCCAAAGATCTATGCGAACGTGTCGGACCTGTTGAGTCAGAAGAAAATCTCCCTGGAGATCGCTCAGGACACGCTGGAAGAAACCATCAACAAATTCGCCATGGCGGCCGGCGTAACCGTTAAGATCGATGGCAACGCTCTGCGATTAGAGGGTATCGCCAAGAATAAGACCCTGGCGACCAAAGAAGAAGACAAGTCCGCGGGCGCCGTGTTGCGGGCTATCCTTAATACCGCGGATGGACGACTTGTTTACCTGATCAAAGAGGAAGAAGAGAAAGAGATTATACTCGTTACGACAAAAGCCGCCGCGGAGGAACGTGGCGAAACAATCCCGCCGGAGTTTTCCGCAACATCCGGGGGCCAGGACTAACCGGAACAACAGAGATATCACACCGCGAGTGATTGCGCCCCGCAGGACAAGGAGTGGCCCGCAGAGCGACCGGAGGCAATAAGTCAACCGCATGGATCTCTTCACGATCAAATGCGAAACGTGCGGCGCTCAATTGAATGTGCGCGATCGGTCCGCCATCGGCGAGGTACTGGAGTGCCCTCGCTGCCGTAGCTTTGTGGAAGTGACTCCTCCGCTGGGGTGGAAACCTCCTCCAAAGGCCGCCAAGACAGATTCTTCCACGGCGGAAGCTACGGATGCCGCTCAGCCAATCCCCCAACCCACGCCGACGGACTCAACTCGTCAGCTTGGAAAAGAAGACACGCCTCCTCCTGGTAAGCGGGAATCGCAAAAGTCTCGACCGGACAGTCCTCGGAAGCATCAACCTACCGAGACAGGACAATCGTCACAAGAAGTAACGAGGTCACACAGGTCAAAGCCTGTTCCGGACCAACCAGAAGGTGGGAAGCGGGATGTAGAACCGCGCAGGTCACTTGACGATCGTAAAGTTCACGACAATCGCAACTCTGCTGAAGAACGACCATCTCACCCAGCAGTGAAGTCAACAGTCGCGGCATCTCTGGGAAGCATGGCCGCGGCAGGAATTGATCTGGAGTCAAGAGCAAGCGCCACCGGTCAAACTTCATCTCAACCCACCGCGCAAACGGCGACTCCATTCAACAGCAACACCGCCATGGCGCCAGTCGCAAAAGCTTCAGGGCTGACAGCTGGCAAGTTGATCGCCATCGCATCAGGGGGACTCGCGTTGTGTGTGGTTATTGTTGCAGCCGTGTACTTCTTTACCGGGATCGCAGCCTCACCTCCGGATCGGACACCGATTGTTACGCCTGAAGTTGTGGGTCCACCGCCGGTGGCGAATGCTCCGCCGCGGTCAACGTATGTTGCGCTGAACGAGTCGTGGCTGCCTTCAGACACGCAAGTGATTGTCAGTCTGCAATGGTCAGGATTGACGAGAAACTCGCAATTCGCCTGGCTGCAGCAAAAGCTCCATCCAGCTGTGGGCGAAGAGTTGGAGAGCATCTGTAAGACGTTGAAGATATCACAGGGTCAGATTTCCCGCGCGAGTTGGGCTGCAACGGATATTGCCGCGCCCACGGAGGGTGATCTCTGGATGCTTGAACTCTCTGACCGTATCACCGGCCAAGATGAGCTGCTGGCAAAAGCCACCGCACTCGATTTTGAAGTTGGCGCCTACCGCGCTTATCAGTTTGCTGAGACTGGTTGGACTGAACCGTTTGTGATCGTTGATCGACAACGAGTCATCACCGGTCATGAGGCGCAACTGCGGGCGTTGGCGACGCGGGAAGTGGCGAGTGTGGCCAGCGACGCACTGCAAAACCTGCTCAAGCATGTCGGCGTCGGCCAGGATCTGACCGTACTCGTTGACTTGCACGCTGTGCGCAACGCCGCAGTTGACCTTCCATCAGCGTGGTTGAGAAGTTGGGGAACTGTCGGCAGGCAATGGGAACGAATACGCACCGGAGCTGACGGGGCGGCGCTGGGGCTGGACTTTGGCAATCTCCTCGTTGTTCAAGCCCAATTTCTCACCAGTGCGGCTCACGCGCATGATGTGCAGATTTCCTTGGATGAGTTACTTTCCGCGGCCGACCCTTGGATGACCGCGGAACTGCAAAGCTTGCAAGAGCGGCTCCGTGACGGTGAATTCAATGATCGCGTGGCTCGCAAGATTAGTATCCTCGTTGAGCGCGGGCTCGACGCCTTGAGTACTAGCGTCACCGGGCTCGATCAGAAGGACGACGACCTCACACTCGTGTGGGTCCGCACGAGGACAGACGAACAACTTTCCGAACTGGCCACGGCGGCTATCTCCAGCGTTCCGGCATGGGAAGCAAGGCGACTGGCATCCTCGCGTGCGCTCGATCAAGCGAAACTCCAATCGTTGATTCGTGGCCTGCGCGGATTTGAGAAAGCAACCGGAACATTTCCGCAAGGCGCCGCGGGAACAAGCTCCGTAGCTGCCGAACGCCGCTTGAGCTGGATCGCTCAATTGCTTCCCTACTATGAAGCACAAATGGGCTGGAAGGACGAGTTGAGCTTTAGCCGTCCCTGGGACGTGACCTCCAATGATGCGGTGGCTCGGCGAACTCTCCCTGCGGTCACCAACCCGGCCATTGGTCTTGAGCGCACGCCAGAAGGATACCCCGTCAGCCACTACGTTGGCGTTGCCGGGCTGGGCGAGGATGCTGCTTTGCTGCCAGCCGGGCATGAGCGGGCAGGGCTGTTCGGGTACAACCGCAAGATTTCTCTGTTTGATTTGCAAGGCCAAGCTTCGCAGACGATGGCAATCGCTGGAGTCTCCGGAAACCTGGGCCCGTGGGCCGCCGGCGGGCGGGCAACGGTTCGCCCCTTCACAACGGAACCATACATCAACGGCCCAGATGGGTTTGGTTCTGGACAGGTAGACGGGATGTTCGCGGCCATGGCGGATGCCTCCGTCCGGTTCATCAACAAGGACATTGATCCCAACGTGCTGCGGCAACTGGTTGTGGTTGGCGGGCCGAAACCCGCACTGCCTGAGGTTGCCGTTAATCCGGATCGTGGAAACTCAGATGTTACGTCCAATCCGCCGGAAACAGGCTCGGAAGGTAGCGACAACGTGCCAGATGCCGTTGCGCTGCCAAACAATGCTGCTGACGTGGCTGACATTGGTCTCCCTCCCAGTTTGTCAGCACGGCGAAATCTTCGTGACAGACTGGCTTTCCCGCTTCAATCGGTCACCTTTTCGCAAAAGCCGTTGCGTGAAGTCGTCGATTTCCTGGCGACCATCTCTGGCTTGCAGATTGACTTAGACGCACAGCAAATGGCGGCCGTTGGAACGACTCCCAACCAACCCGTCTCGATCAATCTCGAAAGCACGAGTATCGAAGAAGCGTTGGAAGCAACCCTGGATCAGCTTGGACTGAAATTTGCGATTGACCAAGATCGGCTGCTTGTCACATCAGCCAGCGCCGCGGATTTCAAAATCACGCGAGAAGAATACGACCTGCATGGCCTTGCATCAAGCGAAGAAGAGAAGCTACAACTGAAGGAATTGCTGCACCAATTCATCTCGCCGGAAGCATGGGACGTCGCCAACGGTCCGGCCGCTGTCGGCATGATGGACGACACCATCATCGTTAACCACTCATCCGCGGGCCACGCGGAAGTGGCGCAGTTCCTGGGGCGGCTTCGCGTCGCGCGCGGTCTGATGGGCGCGGAGGAGTTGCAACGGCAGACATGGCTGCCTGTCAAGCTGGACTCTGTTTATCAGCGTTCAGCAATCGCTCGCGCGATGCCGACAACGTCAAGCTTCTTCCGGCCTACGCCGCTGTTGCGGATTGTCAAAAACCTGGAACAGAAAACGCAGGTTGTCATCCTGTTGGATGCATCAGCGATGCGGACTGCGGGAGTTGACGTTTCACATGCCGTTGAATTGAAACTGGCGAACACAAGCTTGGAACAGGCTCTGCACGAACTTGCCGCCAAGCTGGGCCTGGCCGTGGTTACGTTGGATGACCGCACATTGAAAATCACCTCGCCGGTGGTAGCGGACTCCAACCAGGCGACGGAATTCCTCCCTGTTGGCCACTTATTAAACGACGAGCGAACTCCACAATCCCTGGAATCCGGCCTGCGGGAATTAGCGCCGGAAGTATCTGATGGTTCTTTGCCACTTACCGTACACTATGATACCGGCGCAGAGTGCTTCATCGTTCGTGCTCCCCAAGCGTTGTTGTTCGCCATCGAACAATGGCTCGATTCGCTTGCTGAATAACTCGCAGCAGACAACTCCACTTGACGAAGCCCTCTAGACGATCCGCCGATTCTCTGAGTCTACGTCGAGCACGCTTCGCCGTGTGGACTCGACAACGCTTTCCAAGCCCATCTCCTTTGTTGATGTTCTCCGTGGCCCATAGTAACGACATCGCAATCTGAGGGATGTTATCCGATCTATTCAAACTGCCTGCGGAGAATACGAGCCGATGGAGATCAACGTCTACACGCGATCATCGTGTCCTTTATGCGATGAAGCAAAGGATATTCTCAACCAACACGGTTTGCGCTATCGCGAGCGTGACATTGCGCTGGACGCCCGCTTGACGACGCAATTTGATACATGCGTGCCCGTCGTGGAGATCGACGGCAAAGTGCGGTTCCGTGGTAAAGTTGACCCGATCCTGTTGCAGCGGTTGGTAGATCACGCGAAACGCGGGGGCTGAGAAGTATGAAACGCGAACCAAACGCGAGAGTGCTCAGCTGTCCTTAGCCGGCAAGAGCGCACAAACATGTTTAAGAAGATCTCCCCAAGCTTCTTCGCTCGCCCTGTGGGCAATACCTTCCAAATCGTGCCCTGCCCACCTGCGGATTCTTTTGTCCGATGAAATAATCGCAACTTGCACTTTTTCGCTGTGAAGTTCGTCTTTCCATGATGCGTTTTTCGTCGGCTTCATCGTGTCAGCCGCTTTGCAGATGTCATACAACTTCCCGGCTTCCTCGGCGGAAAGCATTCGCTCCAGTATACGAAAGTGGTCTCGCGGCGCGATGCCACGGCCGAAATCCAACTCCTCGCCGATGACAGCTCGCAGTTGTCCATCTGCGCTGGTGAATCGAAGTTCTGAGCACCGGCGAATGATACCGGAATTGCCGGCAACTTCCCGCAGCGCAATAGCCGCCTGCCCGGCTTGCAAGCTCAACCTAGTCAAATGCAATTGCTCCTTCCAGGGAAGTTGCAGATAACGGCGTGCCAGTTCTGTGCGATACTGGTGCCCTCGAAAATCTGCCACGTACCCCAGCCCGATCTTTCCCGCCATCGGAGCCAGCAAGAATGCCGCCACGGCGGCAGTAATGCGAAAGAAGGTTGCTGCGTGAGATGGCCCCAGCGGCAGCATCAGCAGCGCAGCCCAGCAGAAAAACATTCCAAACACCAACCCGAGCAGGCAGCCGGCGTCATGGCACGCCTGTTCAAAACGATTTCGCTTGGCCAGCCGTGTGAGTTCAGCGTCGCCAAATGCGGCCAGCGGATTCCCGCTGTGCGAAAGTTCTGCAAAGCCTAGCTTCTCCGATGCGGCCGTCACGATGGAAATGAAGTCAGGCGGGTTGATTGGGCGTCATTTCGCCAAGGCTTGCTGGAAATCCGCGATCAAATCATCCGTCCCTTCAATGCCGCAGGCGAGTCTGATCATGTTATCCGGAATGCCAAACGCTTTTCGTTGTTCAGGCGTGAGTTGATAGTAACTCATCAGGAGCGGTTGTTCGACGAGCGATTCCACGCCGCCCAGGCTAGGCGCAATCCGCGGAATCCGCAAAGCGTCGACAACGTCCGCCGTCTCACGCCAGCCTGCATCCTTGACCAGGAACGTGACTAGTCCGCCAAATCCGCGCATCGTTCGCCGGGCAACATCGAAGTATTCGTGCGATTCCAGCCCGGGATAATAGACCTTCTCCACCCGGGGATGCTGCTCCAAGAACCGGGCGATGGCCAGCCCGTTTTGGTTGTGACGTTCCATCCGCAGCGCCAACGTCTTCAGTCCGCGCTGCAATAAGTAGATGTTCTGCGGCGAATTGATGGCTCCGGTGATGCCGCGGAGCTTGCGGACAGACTCGAGCGCTTCGCCACTGCCCGCGATCACACCGGCGAGGAGATCATTATGACCCCCCAGATACTTGGTGGCCGAGTGCAGTACGTAATCAATTCCTGCGGAGATGGGCTGCAGGTTGAATGGCGTGGCGAGCGTAGCATCAATCAACGTCCCGATCTTATTGCGCTTGCCGAGCGCCGCGAATTGTTCCAAATCGACAACGCTTTGATGCGGATTTGTAGGAGACTCGCTAACCAACATCTTGGTTTGCGGCGTGATGGCTGCCTCCATCGCCGCGTAGTCGCACGCCTTAACCTGTTTGGTGGTCACGCCAAAGCGAGACAGGTATTCCACGCAAAACTGCCGACTGCGGTGATAACACTCATCGAAGAAGATGATCTCATCGCCGGCGGAGAGTTTCGCCAACAACAGGCCAACCAAAGCCGACATGCCTGAGGAAAACAACAAAGCTTCTTCCGCGCCTTCCAGGTCGGCCAGCTTTTGCTCGACAACTTTCTCGTTTGGATTGCCGTACCGGCCGTATTCCTCGCGGGGTAAATCCTGCTCGATGAAATCGATAATACTTTGCGAATCTGGGAACGAATACGTCGAGGTAGCGCAGATCGGGTCGGTCAGCGAATCGTACGCTTTCTGGCGAGACTCGCCTGCATGAACGGCCAGCGTAGACAATTCCCAGGATTCCGGAGCGCGGGCAGACGAGCTTTCGGCAGTGGCCATGGCATCCCTCAGTCTGAATTGTTCAGTTCGCAAGGGGATAAGCTGGCCAATGAAAAAGCCGCGAGACTCATCGGTTGAGTCAGTCGTGGCTTGCTGCGTGCTTGGTCTGTGACGAATCGCCCTGTTGATCTCAGTGCGGAACATGCTGCTTCATAAGCAACTCTCCGCGGGCGATGGCTCTTTAGCAGATCAGGCTGCAAGCGGCCGCAAATCCCTAGATGCGATTCATCCTAGCCCGTCGCCAGCAACAAAACAAGTACTTAGTGGAAGCGGCGGGCACGGCACCGCGTCACCCAGCCTCGGCGATCCATTTTCTCAGGTGTCTTTTGCCTCTTAGACGTTGTCTTGAATCGCCTTATCAATTGCCGCAAGTGTCTCGCCAAGCGGCGTCTCCAAGCGAATGTCAGCCAAGTCATCAAACGGCGTGGGATCTCGATTGATGATCACCAATTTGGCTCCGTGTTGTTTGGCCAATCGTGGTAGTTCCGCCGCAGGATAGACCACCAGCGACGAGCCCAGGGCAAGAAACACATCTGCTTGACGGGCCCATTGCGCGGCTTGTTGGAGAGTGTCTGCAGGCAAACTCTGACCAAACGAGACCGTGGCGTGCTTGAGGCGACCGTGCTCGCAAGCGGTACATGACGGGACCACGTTCTCGCTACGAAACTGCTGTACCAGTGGCTCAACATCGAACTCGGCTTGGCAGTCCAGGCAGCGGACACGCCTTGCCGTGCCGTGCAATTCCAGCACGTCATGGTTGCCAGCCAACTGGTGCAGTCCGTCAATGTTCTGCGTAATCAAGCCACGAATCCTCCACGACTGCTCCCAGCGCGCCAGCACCTGGTGGCCAACATTGGGACTGCTGGCGGCGAATTCCACGTGAGCTTCGCACTTCTGCCGCCAATACTCGTGCCGAGCTTCCGCACTCTCCAGAAATTCCTGGTACTCAACCTGACGGTTCTTAGCCCATACACCGCCGGGCGAGCGAAAATCGGGGATGCCACTCTCCGTGCTGATGCCGGCCCCAGTGAAGGCGATACCGTGCTTTGCCGCGCCAAGCCAGGCAGCAATCTGTCGGATGGCTGAGGTTTGTGAGGTGTCGTTATTCATGACTGTGGGGCATCTCACGGCGACCAGAGGTTTGATGCGGAACAATCTTCTCGCGCGAACGGAATCCTGCGTGGTTCAAACTGGCACTGTGACTGATACGTGGCAATTGGTGCAGGTTATGCCGGCAGCAACGAATACGCGAACTCTTCAGCTCTTTCAAGATGTTTGGTCGGAGGTGGGGTGCGTCGGGATTTGTGCAGTTTTTTGGTCGCGTGTTGCGAAAACATATCAATCAGGTGATTTCGGCAAACATGGCTAGTGTGCTAAATTATGCCGATTCTTCAAATAGTAACAGCAGTCCTGCGGGGCTCTTCGTTCGTAAACCCGATCATGCAGCGAGTTCAAGGCGGCGATATGAAACCCATTGCGATTCTGTTGGCGTTCCTGTCTGTGGGATTCTCAGTTCCTTCTGCTGATGCTCATGAGCTTGGTTCTTATGGGAGCTTCGCTCAGGCCGAGGGTGACAAAGCCTGGATGCGGTATCCGGCGATCTCCCCGAACGGCGAATCCATCGCTTTCTCATATCGTGGCGATTTGTGGCTTGTGTCAACGTCTGGCGGAGAAGCCAAGCTGTTAACCACGCACGAAGCCTACGAGTTCACGCCGGTCTGGTCACCCGATGGAAAGCAGATTGCCTTCACGTCTGATCGGCATGGCAACTTTGACGTCTTCGTGATGTCATCTGCAGGAGGTGCTGCAAAGCGACTCACGTTCCACTCAAGCGGTGATGTTGCCACAGGCTTCACTCCAGACAGCAAGCGCGTGCTGTTCACCAGCCGTCGTCAAGATGTGCCGCAAGCGTCCATCGGGCACTCTAGCATGGGCGAGCTGTACTCCGTTTCTGTCGAAGCAGACCGACCCAAGCAGGTGTTGACCACACCTGCGGAAAACGCCGTCTTTCGTGCTGACGGCAAGCTGCTGGCCTATCACGATTACAAAGGGTACGAAGATAATTTCCGCAAGCACCATGTTTCATCTGTAACGAGAGACATCTGGACCTACGAACCCGAAACCGGAAAACACACCAAGCTCTCCACGTTTGCCGGCGAGGATCGCAACCCTGTGTTCTCGCCTGATGGTGACAGTGTCTATTACCTTTCTGAGGAAGGTGGCACGTTCAATGTCTGGCAGCGAAACCTGAGTGAGGATCCGGACGCCCAACAAATCACCGACCATGGCCCCCATCCGGTGCGGTTCTTGTCGACTGCCAACGATGGCACACTGGCCTACGGTTACAACGGTGAGATCTGGGTGCGGGCGCCGGATGAAAAATCGCGACGGCTGGATATCTCCGCCGTTTCAGACAATCGCGAAAACACCAGCGGCATCTCTGTCATTCGTAGCGGCGCGACCGAATTCGCCGTTTCGCCTAACGAAGATGAGATTGCGTTTGTCGTCCGCGGAGAGATCTTTGTCGCCTCCGTCGAACATGGAACCACCAAGCGCGTGACCAATACGCCGGGTCAGGAACGTTCCGTTGATTGGGACCCTGACGGGCGGACAATCTACTATGCCGGTGAGCGGGACAACTCCTGGAACCTATACAAGACCAGTATTACCCGCGAGGATGAAGACCGCTTTGCAACCAGTACGCTGCTGACGGAAGACCCCGTCCTGGTCAGCGAGGACGAATCGTTCCAACCGCTGGTTTCACCAGACGGCAAGTCACTGGCTTATCTGTACAATCGCGATGAAATCCGCCTGTTCGATCTGGCCACCAAGCAATCGAGCACGTTGGTGCCAGCAAAACAGAACTACTCATATTCAGACGGAGATATCAGCTACCACTGGTCGCCCGATTCCAAGTGGTTGGCTTTTACTTACAACGCTTATCGCCGCTGGTCTGGCGATGTGGGCATGGTCAACCTCGCGTCCGGCGAAATCACCAATGTCACCAACAGTGGTTATGAAGAATCAGGCCCTTGGTGGAGTGCTGACGGCAAAGCGCTGCTGTTCTTTTCAGACCGTTTGGGCATGCGGAGCCACGGCTCGTGGGGAAGCGATGTCGATCTCTTCGGATTCTATTTGACTCAAGACGCTTGGGATTGGATCAATCTGAGTGAGGAAGACTTGGAGCGCTGGAACAAGCAACAAGAGAAGCAGGCAGAGGAAGAAGCCGAAGAGTCTGACGAAGAATCTGACGACGAGGATGAAGTTGAGCCGATCAAAGTCGAGCTGGATGACATTGACTTCCGCATCAAGCGGCTGACGCTCAACTCGGCATCATTGGGTGGCTATGACATCTCTCCTGACGGCGAGAACGTGGTTTACTTTGCTGAAGGAGAAGGTGGCTGGGACCTGTGGGTCTCCGAGATTCGCACCGGCTCGACATACAAGCTTGTCGCCATGGAAAGTCCCGCGCCCGGTGGCGTGGAGTTTGCCGCTGACGGCAGCGCCGTCTTCATCTCTTATGGAAATGGCAGCCTGGCCAAAGTCGCCATGAGTGACGGCGGTAGCCGGCCCCAGCCGATCTCCTATGGTGCGGAGATGGTGATTGATGGGCCCAAAGAGCGAGCGTATATCTTTGACCACACCTGGCGACAGGTGAAGCGGAAATTCTATCGCGAAGACCTGCACGGTGTGGACTGGCAAAGCATGAAAGAGAATTACAGTTCTTTCCTTCCGAACGTCTCCAACAACCACGACTTTGCTGAACTGCTGAGCGAAATGCTAGGCGAGCTAAATGCTTCGCACACGGGCTGCCGTTATCGGCCGCGCATTTCCGGTGGCGACAGCACAGCCGCACTGGGTTTGTTATATGATTTGTCATTTGACGGCTTGGGACTCAAGGTCTCGGAGATCATCACACGCGGACCGCTTGATCGCGCAGAAACCAAGATCAAACCGGGAACCATCATTACACACCTGGATGGAGTTCGCTTGACAGCGGACGTCAACCCGTATCCGCTCTTGAACCGCAAGGTCGATACGCTGGTGCGGCTGGGACTGAGCGACCCCGAAAGTGGCGACACCTGGGAAGAAGTCGTCAAGCCAATCTCGACCGGCCAGGAGACCGGCTTGCTCTACGAACGGTGGATCAAGAGCCGCCGTGAGTACGTCAATGAGATCTCAGATGGGCGCATCGGCTACGTCCACATCCAAGGCATGGATGATGACAGCTTTCGCCGCGTGTACCAAGACGCCCTGGGCCGCAACAGTGATAAGGAAGCTCTTGTTGTCGATACGCGGTTCAACGGCGGCGGCTGGCTACATGATGATCTCGTCTCGTTTCTCAACGGGAGGGATTACATCAGCTTTGTTCCCCGCGGAAAAGAGTTAGGTGACTTGGGGGCAGAACCAGCGTTCCGTTGGTCACGGCCGGTAGCTGTAGTTCAAAGCGAAAGCAACTATTCCGACGCGCACATGTTCCCCTATGCATTCAAGCAGCTCAACATGGGCAAGCTGGTGGGCGCGCCTGTCCCCGGCACCGGAACGGCCGTGTGGTGGGAAACGCAGATCGATCCATCATTGGTCTTTGGGATTCCCCAGGTAGGCATGATCACCCCTGATGGTGAGTACCTGGAGAACACTCAACTGGAGCCGGATGTGTTGGTGATTGCCACGCCTGAACAACTAGCCGCAGGCGAAGATCCACAAATCAAAGCGGCCGTCGAAGTCTTGTTGGAAGAACTCGGCGATCAGTAGGCCGACCGAAGGTCAGCAGACTGTTAGTAGATCAACAGCCTGCTGTGCCAGCCCAGGCAGCGGCAATTTCTCACCTCTTCGTGCTTTTTGTGATGGCGGCTGCTGCTCAACTGTGGAACTGTACGCAACGAATCATTGCGGCATCTGGATACTGCGTAGCGGCGCGCGGTGGAAAGATTTACCAAAACACTTTCCGTCCGCAACGACATGCTAGCGTCGACACTGCGAGTGGACCGAAGCTGGCATTGGCAGAAAGCCTGGTCGAGACTGCTGGGCTGCTCGACCGACGTGGCCAAGTGAAATTGCGAAGAAACGACCACCGACAGCATGTTTTCGCCCGCAAAAAAAGGGGGGCGAGAAGGTCGGCAAGACCAAACGCGGCAAAGGCACCAAGATCATGGTGCTTACCGACGGAAACAGCCTGCCTTTGAGTGTCGACACGGCCAGTGCCAGCCCGCGCGAAGTGACACTGATCGAGCCGCTGTTGGAAAATCGCGTGCTGCGACGGAGACCGCGACGTCTGATTTACGACGACGACGCGGACAGCGATCCGTTGCGAACGCGTTTTGAAACGCCGACGGATCGAGTTGATTTGTCCGCATCGGCTTTAGCCGAGTCAAGCCACGCACACAAAACGGCCGCAAGTTGCGGCGCGACCGTCGCCGCTGGAAGATCGAACGATCGATCAGTTGGCTGTAAGCCTTCCGCCGCCTCATCGTTCGCCACGAACACCACGCTCACCTCTTCCACAGATTCGTCCAACTCGCCTGCCTGATGATTGCACTCAGGTGGTTTTGAAATACGCTCTAGAGATTCTCCGCAGACTCGATCGGCAGGCCGACTTGACAACGATGACAAATCAATCTCCGCGCGAGTTTCGAGCCTCACACTGGCAGTTGCGCTCCAAGCGATTGGAATTCGGCAGTCGACCACTCTTGATGGGCATCGTCAATGTGACTCCGGATAGTTTCTCTGACGGGGGAAGATTCGTTGATCGGGATGCGGCCGTTCAACATGGGCTGCAACTTCTTGACGCAGGTGCGGACATTCTTGATATCGGTGGCGAAAGCACCAGGCCCTACTCGTCGCCGGTGGACGTGGAAGAGGAGCTGCGGCGTACGGTAACCGTACTGCAAGACTTGGCACAACAGACGACAGTTCCGCTCTCGATTGACACCAGCAAAGCGATTGTTGCTCAGGCGGCGATGGATGCTGGGGCCGAAATTATCAACGATGTCACCGGGCTATGTGGAGACCCTCAGATGGTGTCATTTGCGGCGCAGTCAAACGCAGGCGTCTGCGTGATGCACATGCAGGGCACTCCACAGACAATGCAGGACAACCCGACCTACAAGAACGTCGTTCGAGACATTCTGGAATACCTGAAATCTCGGCGGGACGCTCTGCAACAACTTGGCATTCCTGCAGAGCGAATCGCCTTAGATCCTGGCATCGGCTTCGGAAAAACTCACCGCCACAACGTGGAATTGCTCGCAGCCGCCGAAGAGTTTCATCAACTGGGCTGTCCGCTCCTCTTTGGACATTCCCGCAAGGGATTCATCGGTAAGGTTCTCGGCAACAGCGAGGTCGATCGGGACGCCGGGACGATCGGAGTGGCACTCGCTCTTGCCCGATCCGGTGTTCAAGTCATTCGCGTTC
The DNA here is from genome assembly GCA_028066245.1 of Pirellulales bacterium. Classification (GTDB taxonomy): domain Bacteria; phylum Planctomycetota; class Planctomycetia; order Pirellulales; family S012-138; genus CALJLD01. The sequence continues at coordinate 16,132 of JALCBR010000082.1, forward strand.
ACAATGTGGCACACATCTCCCAGGCGTTGAGATTGTTTGAGTCTGTCGGCGGAATTGACGGAAGCCCTAGATTGATTGCGGATGCCTGATACTGCTGTCGACAGAACTTGGTTGTCGCCAGTGAGTTGTCAGCGAGCCAGGTTGCTGCGATATTGCGGACCGTTGGAACTTCACTTGAAAGCGCGCCATGAATCGAGCGCGGTTGTACACGTTTAGACTGGATCGAAATGAGTCAAGAGAATCCCCGGGTCGGAATCCTGATGGGCAGCGACAGTGATTGGCCGAAGATCAACAAGGTTGCCGCTGCACTTCAAGAGTTTGATATTCCGTTTGAGGTCAACGTGATGAGCGCGCACCGCACGCCAGCCGCGGTAGCGGAATACTCAACGAACGCGGAGAGTCGCGGTCTGCAGGTGATCATCGCTGCGGCCGGAGGGGCCGCCCATTTGGCTGGTGTGGTGGCCGCACACACATCCTTGCCGGTGATTGGGATTCCCGTTCCGACGGCCGATCTTGGCGGCATGGATAGCTTGCTATCAACCGTGCAAATGCCCGGCGACGTCCCAGTTGTTAGTGTAGCTGTAGGAATGGGCGGCCCGAGAAATGCGGGCCTCTTTGCGGTGCAAATCCTCGCGACCGCAGACGCCGATCTTCGCCGCCGCTTTGCGGAATTCAAGACTCGGCTCGTCGCCAAGATCGGCCAGAAGAACGAGGCGTTCCAGAAGCAACTCCAGACAGAGTCATAACTTAGATAAACTTTGCGCTCACGCTCATTCGCTCCCTTAGTGAGTGGGTTGTCCTGTCCCTCTCATTTGACGCGTACTTTGTGAACACACGAACGCTAGGTATCTAACGTGAAGTGACTTCTCCCATGAGTGACTGCTCCTGTTGCGGGAACGAATTTCCTAGGATTGCGTGACCGAACCTGTTACATTGACTAACGTTAGGGCAACCTTGCACTGCGCTGTCGAACCGTACTATCAGGATGGTATTGTGTTTGGCGGGCGTTCACCTTTGCGTTAGGCAAGATTGCGAAGGTGGATATGGGCGACTTGTGGGAGGCCCGTAGCCCCGCTCCATCTCAAGCCAGAGGAACCTGTCGTGACTGCTCTCTTCCGCCGAGTGCTGGAGATTCGCGCTGCCAAGAAGGCAATGGGGCGAGCACAGCCGCCGGCTCTCCTTCGCACTTCCGCGCTCAAACGCGCCTGGCAATTGACCAGAGAGCGTTGGGGATCAGGAATGGGGTTTCTCGTCAGCGGAGCAGCACACTTGGCATTGCTGTTTACGCTGTTTGCGTTACCGCTTCCCGTAGTGGAATTCGTCAAAGCGGAAATCCTCTCGTTTGAACCTGAGGCGCCTCTGCCGGAGCAAGAACCGGAAGATCCGACATTCGATCTTGCCCCGCCTAGCGATATCCCGCACGAAAACGTCCTGGCGTCCGTAGGCATGGCCACGGCACTGGAAAAGACGGATATGGCGGAATTGTTGACGGTGATTGAGCCCTTGGCCGTTGATACCGAGCCCACCATTGCGGAGGAACTGGTTCAATTGCAGGGCGTCAAGCTCTCTGAGGTCGTTCGGCAAGGCACCGTCGGAGAAGAGATCGAACATGTTGAAGGAGCAGTTGATCGGCTGACGCACGAAATCGCCAGAAACTTGGAAGAACGCGATGTTTTGGTCGTTTGGCTGATGGACGCATCTGGAAGCCTGACCCAAGAACGGGCGGAAGTGGCCGATCGGCTCAACCGTGTCTACCAGGAGTTGGATCAACTGGGCGCCGTCACGGATGAAGCGCTACTCAGCAGCGTGATCCAATTTGGCGAACAGATGAATGTGCTGGTGAATCCTACCGACAACGGGGCTGATGTTGTTAAAGCCATTCGCAATGTCCAGACGGATGAAAGCGGTGTCGAGAATGTCTTTCAGACGATCGATGCCGCTGTGCAAAAATACAAGGCGCACGTTGGCCGCGACAAGCGAAAGCTGATGCTCGTGGTTTGGACGGATGAGTCCGGAGATGACTATCACGCCTTGGAAAATGCCGTAGCGACCTGCCAGCGGTTCAACGCTTCTGTCTACAGCGTCGGACCATCTGCCATGTTCGGCAAAGAAGAGGGAACTGTTCCCTACGTTCACCCGGAAGATGGCAACACGTACTACCTGCCGATCAGCCGTGGACCAGACGCATTGCGTCAAGAGCAGATTCAATTGCCGTTTTGGTTTCGTGGTAGCCAGCACCGCAACTTGAATTCTGGACTGGGGCCCTTTGCGTTGACGCGGATCTGCCAGTCCACCGGCGGAATCTATTTCATCAAGGATGATCCGGCGGAACGCAACCAGTTTGAGTTAGATGTGATGATGAGCTACACGCCGGAGTATGATTCGGCGAGTGAGTACCTTTCACGGGCGAGGAGGAGCAAGTTTCGCTCTGCAATCTTGAAGTCCGTTGACATGACGATGCAGCGGGAATTCAAAGGCACACCACGGCTTGAGTTCGAGCCCCGTGGAGCAACGTATTACAACGAGTTGAGAGAAGCACAAGAACTCGTCGCCTACAACATGCCCATTGTTGATGCCGCCTTGCTGCCTTTTGGCAGGAACGGCATGGAACGTTTGTATGCCCAGGAACCTTCTGCTCGCTGGCGAGCTTGGTATGACTACAACCGTGGTCGGTTACTGGCGATGTGGGCCCGTTGCTATGAGTACAACTGGCGATGTGCCGAACTTAAGGGCTTGAGCCGAGAGTTTGTCGAGGAGAAATCAAACCGCTGGCGGTTTCTGCCGGCTGAGGAATACAGTGGCAGTGAAACACGCAACGCCGCTGAGGAAGCCCGTCGGCTGCTAACCCGCTGTATCGAGAATAACCCGGGCACCCCTTGGGCTACTCTCGCCCGTCGTGAGCTTAAGGATCCCATCGGCTTCCGTGTGGAAGAGGCTTACGTAGCCCCCCCTCCGTCGCCTGCCAGAACCCCTGGTAACGGCAACAATAATCCGCCACAAACGGAGCGGCCCCGCCGGCTGTCCCCACCAAGGCCGCCCAAACTGCCAAAGCTGTAGCCCAGCGCTTATTCGGCTACCAGAAACCCGCCTGCTAGGCATCAGCTGGGCTCGGCCCTAAGGGCCGACGGGGGAGGTCTGGGTTTGCGCATCACATAGGGAAGCCGGGGAAAGTTTGCAGCTGGCTTGCAGAGAATCGCTGCGGCCGCTGATTTGCGATACTTGGCCGATTCCCTCGGGGTTCAATATCGCTCACATCCTGAGCGGCAGTCGCTCGCCGTGCCCATCTTGTGTAACGTCGGCTATCTGGTGGGGGGCGTTGTAGCCTGCCATCGCGATCCGGGGCGCGATCTGTAAAAAGCCCTCTGGCTCCCATCCATTGCACATGTCACAAACTCGCGCTAAACAAGCGGCGAAGACAAATTCCACTCTCCGCGCGCGTTCCGAGTCTCAAGGTCTTGTCGGCAAGATCGTTCTGCCGTTGCTGCTGATCTTCTTTGTCGGCAGCGGTTGTGCCGCATTGATGTATGAGATCGTCTGGTTCCAGATGTTGCGGCTCGTCATCGGCTCCTCGACCGTTTCTCTGGCCGTGTTGCTGGGGACGTTCATGGGGGGCATGTGCCTGGGTAGTCTGCTGCTGCCGCGACTTGTTGGCAGTCAGCACCATCCGCTTCGTGTTTATGCGCTGCTGGAAATCGCTATCGGCGCGTTGGCCCTCGTGTTATTTTGGCTGATCCCGCTTGTCGGGCATCTGTATACCGATATGCTTGGCCACGGTCTGGCGAGCATCCTCTTTCGTGGGCTGGTATGCATCGTCTGCCTGCTTCCGCCGACAATGCTGATGGGCGCAACGCTGCCGGCGATTGCTCGCTGGGTGGAGACAACGCCCCGTGGTGTTTCGCGGCTGGGCTTCTTCTATGGCGCCAACATCGCCGGCGCGGTCTTTGGGTGCCTGCTGGCGGGATTCTACTTGTTGCGCCTTTACGACTCGCTGGTAACAACGCTCATTGCCGTTTCAATCAACTTCATTGTCGGCGGTCTGGCAATCGCCTTGTCCATTCATTCGCGGCACAAGGCGATCGATGACACCGCTCCGCAGGGTGACGCAGAGCAAAGGGCATCAAAACAGCAACGCGAGGAAGTACCCGCAAGCGCCCCCTATGCCTGGACAATTTACCTCGCCATTGCGCTTTCGGGGCTGACAGCGCTAGGCGCAGAGGTCGTCTGGACGCGATTGCTCTCTCTCTTGTTGGGGGCAACGACTTATACGTTCTCGATCATTCTGGCCGTGTTCCTCGTTGGGCTAGGAATTGGCAGCAGTGCAGGTGCGGCGTTGAGCAAGCGGATCCCATCACCTCGAATTGGTTTGGCCATTTGTCAGGCGGCACTCGCGGCCGCAATTGCCTGGGCGGCTTATATGATCAGCGGTTCGCTTCCCTGGTGGCCCATCGATCCCGTTCTCGCCGTGTCCTCGTGGTCATCCTTCCAATTGGACATTCTTCGCTGCGCGTGGGCGATGCTGCCCGCCAGCATCCTGTGGGGCGCAAGCTTTCCGCTCGCACTCGCCTGTGTGGCCGCGCCGGGACAAGATTCCGGGCGACTGGTCGGCGGCGTCTACGCGGCCAACACGCTGGGAGCCATCGCCGGAGCGCTAGGATTCAGCATGGGCGTCATCGGCGAGTTCGGCACGCAAACCGGCCAGCAACTCATGATCTGGTTGACCGCCGGCTCGGCGGCACTCGTCCTCGCACCGCCGGTTTTCAGGGCGATTGCGGAATCGCTGGCAATCATCCTGGCTCCGGAGGTCGCCAAGGAAAATGACGACGCCCAAACCCATCGAACGCTGAGGCACTTCAGCGTCGTTGGCTTGTTGGCTGCCGCCATAGGCTTGAGCGGATTCCTGCACGATGGCGTTCCGGAAGTTCCCAAAGGACTGATTGCCTACGGCCGCAACATGGCCGCGGACGGTTACTATCGAGAAGGTTTGCTGGAATACCTTGCCGCTTATGAAGGCATGAATGCGTCGATCGCCATTTCGGAACTAAGGGACGAATTTGGTAAGACTCGCAATTTCCACGTCAGTGGTAAGATCGTCGCCTCCAACAATCCTCCCGATATGCGATTGCAGATGATGCTGGGGCACATCCCGGCGCTGCTGCATCCCAACCCAAAGAAGGTCCTGATCGTCGGCTGCGGGGCGGGCGTAACGTCTGGCACGTTCTTATTGCACCCAAGTGTCGAAGAGATTGTCATCTGCGAAATTGAAACGCTGATTCCTAGCGTCGCCAACCAATGGTTCGGCAAGGAAAATAACCGCTTCCTGGATGACCCGCGGGTGAAGATCATCAACGACGACGCCCGACATTACATCGCTACGACGGATGAAACCTTTGACATCATCACGTCAGACCCGATTCATCCCTGGGTCAAGGGTGCCGCGGCGCTTTACTCCACGGAGTACCACGAGCTTTGCAAACGCAGGCTCAATCCCAACGGAATCATTACGCTGTGGGTTCCGCTCTACGAATCAAACAAGCAAGCGGTGAAGAGCGAGCTTGCCAGCTTCATGCAGGTTTTCCCGGACGGAACCATCTGGGACAACGATGATGCGGGTGAGGGGTACGATGTCGTGGCGATGAGTGGAATTAAGCAGATCAATCTTGATTCCTTGCAGCGAAGGAGCATGGAATTGAAGGCCCGTGCCCGAGCAGCCGGGGCGCTGGACCCGGTTGACATCATCAACCGGCGTTATGACTTACCCACTGATGCCTCGATCATGGTGTCGGCCTTCATCGGGCGGGGCGTTGATCTTAAGCCCTGGCTGGACGACGCTCAGATCAACACAGACCGCAATCTGCGGCTGCAATACCTTGCGGGTGAAAGTTTCAATGAGCAAACAGGCAAGCAGACTCACGACGAGATGACACGCTATACTCGCTTTCCTGAAGGCTTCTTTACTGGCTCAAATGCCGCCGAACTTGACCAATTGCGACAGACCATCAAGCCGTTTTTCGGTCAATAGGAGCTTAGAGCGCTTTTCCATTGTTTTGCTGGCAGCTTACTGTGTAGTTTGGGGCGAGCCCAGCAAGCCCCCAGAGTGTCGCACCTCAGGACGGACTTCGTCCGACTGCCAGCAGTACACCCGGAACCGGATCAAGACATGATCGTGCTCGTCCACGTGCCCTCGGCAAAGCTGCAATTGGGCGAGAGGATGTTCGTGGATCGTGCGGTGCTGGATTTCGACCGCGCCGCGCAGCAGCACGAAGCTTATTGCCGGGTGCTCACCGACTGCGGAGCCAATGTCGTCTCACTAGACGTTAATGCAGATCTTCCCGATAGCGTGTTCATCGAAGACACCACGGTTGTCGTCGATAGGATTGCCATCCTGATGTCGATGGGAGCATTCAGCCGACAGGACGAACCTGCAGGACTAACAGCGACTCTCAAGCAGTATCGGGATGTCGAAGAAATCAACTTGCCTGCGCGAATTGAAGGGGGCGACGTGCTGCGTGTCGGTCGGCGATTGTTCGTTGGGCTCTCTCAGAGAACGGACAAAGCCGGCGTCGAAGCTCTTGCTGAGATCGCAACGCGGTTTGGTTATCAGATCACGCCCGTCCCCGTTCGTGGATGCCTGCATCTTAAGACAGCCTGCACGGCGCTGCCTGATGGACGCTTGTTGGTAAATCCGAACTGGCTTGATGTGAACGCGCTTGGCAGGTGGGACTTGATCGAAATCCCCGCGGATGAACCTTGGGGCGCCAACGTGCTTCCTGTCCATGAAACAGTCATCCTGCCGGCAGCGCACGTGAATACGGCCAATCTTGTGGACTCGTTGGGCTTTGCCGTTCAGCTGGTTGAGATCAGTGAATTCGCCAAAGCCGAAGGGGGCGTCACGTGCCTGAGCTTGCTGATTGAACGCGAGTGATCCGCGATTTATTGCTTCATGCATAAGTAACTGGACTCGCTAGAGTTTGAGCTTGGCCCAGC